>JAJPXE010000076.1 GCA_021205645.1 Candidatus Gastranaerophilales bacterium
TCATAATACTTTATATACATGAAGTATAACAACTTGAGAGCTTTTTATGGTTGATTTTGATGTAAAAGATGTACAATTAAATACTCAAAGCTCCAATGCCGGAAATGTTCCGGTGCCGGCTAGTTCCGCCGCTTTGCAGCCGAAGACTATTTTTGCAGGCATGACTGAGACTCAGGCAAAAGAATACGGTTTACTTGATGAATATAACAAAGCAAATACCGATGGTGAAGCCGGAATTAGCGAAGAAGAATTTAATGCGTATCAAAAAAATCAAAACCAATCCGCCGAAACCTCTCAAGGCAATGTTTATATGGTTAAAAAAGGGGATACATTATCAAAAATCGCTCAAAAGTGGGGTACTACAGTTGCTGCTATAGCGGAAACCAATGGAATAAAGGATGTTAACCTTATATCAATAGGTCAGTCGCTGAAAATGCCTGCCGGTGCACAGCTTAATACTTCAGATTTGAACGGAACAATATCTAAGAAAACAACAAACAATAATGCACAAATATTCATCGGTATGACCCGTGAGCAGGCAAAAAAAGCCGGTGTTGAAGATGTTTTCCATCAATATGCCGGCGGTGAAGATACAATCTCACGCATGGCATTCCAAACTTATACCAAAAGCCGTATACCTGCCCTGACAGCGGAACAAAGAGAACGATTGAAAAACTTTGATATTAATAATACCGAAGATTTAGAACTGTTTCATCAAATGGTTAACCAACATACGGATAAAAGTGCTATTATTGAAAAATATAAAAATGCTACCGCAAGAGCGGTTCTTGAAGACATGTTCAATAACGGCACTTTGTCTGTGTCCGATTTAGAAGCTGCCGGATTAGGTTCTGAAGAACAGATTAAACAAAATCCGAAAGCATTCGGAGAATTTCTGTATGCACAGATTAAGAAATCTTATGATTCGGAGATAGCGAACAAAGATGGCGGAGATTATAAAGAGAATTATGAGCGTTTAAGACGCGGCGAATATACGGATTATGAGCGTGAAACTCTCGGTTTGTCAGAAGCGGCAGGTGAGTTGAGTGAAGAACAGCTGCAGGAATTCACCGAACAGGCGATAAGACGTAAATATCAAGCTACAATTGCACAAATTTCCATCAATACTGCTGATGATGATAAAGCACATTACACAGCTGCCATGGTGCAGGGAATGTCAGAGGCATTTCTTGAGGATAATCCTAATTTAAAAGCAGCATTAGTATCTTATAATTTGCTAAAATTAGAAAGAACTGAATATGCAGAGCCGACCGCTCAAATGGTTGCCGCTAATACAAAAGCTTACGGCGTTTATGAGGGTGACGAGGCTTCAAGTATTCTGGCGACAAAAGCTATATTACAGACAGGCAATGCTGCAACCGTAGAACAGTTATTGCAGAACAACCCTGAGCAGGCAGAGATAATACGTGATGTTGCTGCCGTTGTTCTTGCAAATACAACCGACAGTGCTAAGGTATCCGCATTGAAAACCGTTATCTCAAATGCGGAGCAGATAATTGCAAACGGTACTACAGGGGCAGAGTCCACAAAATCAGCCAGAGTTGATACTTCGCACTCAGCTGCTCAACCGGCGGCTTCAACTTCGCAGGTTGAAAATGAAAGTGCCGCAATGCCGCAATATAGTGATGACCCTCGAACAAGTGCTATTGATGATATAAAACGTGCCGCTCAAAATTATACTTCCAATCCGATAGGTTCGTCAACATCAGGAACCGGTTCTCTAATAGATACAGATATTGCAAGTGTTCTTAATATTGATTCTACAAAATTAAAAAACATGTCATCTGCAGATGCATTAGAAATAATAGCAGCTAATTTTGACAATCTGCCTGAAATATATCAGAAGAAAGTAAGAGTCCGTTTATCCGGAGCAAGCCCGATTTCGCTCTGTGAGTGTTATATCAATGGCTCTAATCCGGTCAGAAAATTCTTAAGTGAGGGCAGGTATATTTCCCGCAGTACTTTGAGTGCTTATTATCAAAAATATCCGCAGGCATATTCAGAAGCTCCGCCGGAGATTAAGGATATGATTGAAGAATATAGAGAAAGAACTATGGCATCATACGATAATGCAACATTTACAGATAATTGGCACACATACAGTCATGCTTAGCGGACTTTATTTTCATCGAAAAAGCCCGAGTGATGGTATTGAAACTCTTTGACTTCGCCTTTTTTGTTGTATACAGGTGTGAAACATACTCCGAAAGCCTGCCGGTTTCCGTTTTTATAAACAGCTTTTGAGTCCAGATATTTAGGTGCATTGCTGTAATATTGTTTTACGGCATGGTGCGTTTCAAACGAATTGGTTGAGTTTGCCCTTTGTATACTTATATTTTTGGCTTTTCCGATAGGTTTACCGTAAGTATTGCTTACGACTTCCGCATCCTTTCCCGTCAGGATATTGACAAACCCCTGAACATTTCTTTTTGCTATATCGGTAATCGACCTGATTTTCGGGATATTGTAATAATCCCTGTCGCCGCCGCTGTATGTGCCGTCAGGTAATTTTTTCCCGAATTTCATTGTGTTGATTAAGTCTTGATTGTGAGTCTTAACCCGTTTTGAGCCGTTTAAATGTGCTTCCATATAGTGCAGGCATTTTTTCATATTCTTATCGGAGATAATTCTTTTTCCGTCGTTTGTATAAAAATATACGTGGTAAGACGAAGTAAACGGAGTGTTATTAGCGGAAACGGGCGAAGTATACATTGCGGTTTAATCCTTATTATGTCCTGTCTGCCAGCGGTGGTCTACATTTGCTTTCTTCTCATTAGCATTCAGATTTGCATTGAATAAATTGTATGCCATAACTGATGCACCGGCCAATCCTGCAATAATTTTACCTTTTGTCGAAACTGTTTTCGGCGATTTTTTGACAATTCCCCTGACAGCATCAGCACCGAGCACCGCCAAACCGACAGCTCCGCCGTATATTAAACCTTTTAAGGTTCCTTTGAAGTATTCGCTTGCAGTTATAAATCCTTTTTTAATTGATGTATAACCGTTTTTTATTTTTTGCCAGAGTGAGGTTTTTCTTTTTTTTGTTGAAATATCTGCAACATCTTCCTTTAAAGTTTCTTTAGCAGCACATTGAGGGCAATCTTGTGTGCAAACGATTGGTTTCCTCTCTGCAAAGCCTGCCGCTGCCGGCTGTCCTATTTCCGAATTACCGAAAGATATTGTCATTTTGCACCTACAATTTATCACTACACACA
>JAJPXE010000219.1 GCA_021205645.1 Candidatus Gastranaerophilales bacterium
GTTTAAATATATATATATCAAGAAGTTCAATGAAATAAAGATGTTAAAAGGCAATCTTTTACAGTTTCCGTTTCCTGTATTGACCGGATATGAAAAGAATGTGCTTGATAAGAAGGTTCAAAACTATCTCGACAATCGTAAGGACAGATATTTAAAAGAAATTGATAAAATAGTTTTCACGTCATTTCAGCTTAATCCTGATGAAATTGGATATATAAATAAATCTGTTTAATATTCTTTGTGTAGAAATTATTCCTGTGAAATTTGCAAAATATGCAAATTTTGGATAAATTTGGTTTGAATTTGTTAAGAAATATTAAAATTATAAATAAAAAAACGCAACTTTTTTGCACGGAATAACTTTATAAGAGTATAAAGCTCTCTCTTCTTATTTAAACGGACAGACCTTGATAACAAGGTCTTTTTTTTATGCATAATTACCTATTTAAAACCGTTTGTTGTATAATTATGAAAAGGAAAATAACCGCAGGGTTGCTTAGATGAGTGAATTAGTCGAAAAAATTAAAGAGTTAAAGGCCAAAAAGAATGCAGTAATACTGGCACATTGCTATCAGAATGCCGAAATTGATGAAGTAGCTGATTATGTAGGTGATTCACTGTATTTAAGCCGTCGTGCAAACGAAACAAATGCTGATATAATAGTATTTGCCGGTGTATATTTTATGGCGCAGACAGCAAAACTCCTTTCACCCGATAAAAAAGTGCTCCTCCCAAGATTGGAGTCAGGTTGCAGAATGGCTGATATGATTGATTTAGAACAGGTTAGAGAGTTTAAATCAATACATCCGAATATACCGGCTGTCTGCTATATCAATTCAACAGCAGAAGTTAAATCAGAATGTGATATGTGCTGCACAAGCTCTAATGCAGTCAAAATTGTTGAAAGCATGGGTGAAAAAGAAGTTTTATTCTTGCCTGATACTTATCTTGGCAAATGGGTTGAAAAACAGCTCGGCAACGTTAAAGTCATTACCTATCCCGGGTTCTGCCCGACTCATCTGGTGATTAAACCCGAAGATGTTATTGCTGCAAGGGAAAAATATCCCGATGCTAAAATTCTGGCTCATCCTGAATGTCATCAAGAGGTGAGTAAACTTGCCGATTATGTCGGAAGCACTGCGGAGATTATGAAATATGCTATCGAAAGTAAAGACAAAACATTCGTTATTGCTACCGAAAAAGGGGTGGTCGACAGGCTTGTACGGGATTATCCTGACAAAAAATTTATTTTAATTAAAAATAATGTAATATGCCCCAATATGAAATGGCATACTCTGCAAGATATATATAATTCACTTGAGCAAGAGCAGCACGAAATCACTGTAGAAGCGGAGATAGCAGAAAAAGCAGCCAACTGTATAAATAAAATGCTTGAAGTATCACAAAAAGTTTTACAACCTTAGGAGATATATTTGAATAAAACAGGAAGTATGAAACTCAAACATAATAGCAATTCTCAGACTGAAACAAAGGTTTTTAGTACTGATAATATTGTTTATGGCAAAAATTCGGTCATAGAAGCATTATCAAGTGACAGAGAAATAAACAAAATTATAATATCCGGAACAAATCACTCCGATGCAAAGATAGAGCAAATTAAATCTCTTGCCCGAAAACTGGGTGTTGTATTTCAGTTTGCCGGAAAAGATAAGTTTGCACCGTATAGCGGGCTTAATCATCAGGGTGTCATTGCTTTTGTTTCACCAATCAAATATGTGGAATTGGACGATTTTATGAATTCACATAAGTCCGTAGTATCTTCAATGGTAATTCTTGACGGAGTGGAAGATTCACATAACACGGGAGCCATAATAAGAACCTGCGTATGTGCTGGAATTGACGGTATCTTAATACCCTCAAGACGAAACTGCCTGATTACCCCCATAGTTGAAAAAACAAGTGCAGGTGCAGTTAACCATATTGATATTATTAAGGTTAATAGCCTTTCGGGAGCTGTTCAAAAACTAAAAGATAACAACTGGTGGGTAATTGCAACAGATGCTAAATCGGAAAAAAATTATTATGATATTGATTATTGTGATATGAATTTCGCAATAATTATGGGCGGAGAACATACAGGAGTTTCCAAAACTCTGCTGAAAATGTCTGATTTTCAAGTTAAAATACCTATGTTAAAGGATTTTAATTCTCTTAATGTTTCAAACGCCATGAGTATAATAATATATGAAAGTGTTCGACAAAAATTGTCTAAAAATGAGGATAAATAAATATGAGCGAAAACGCAGATGAAAAAATAAGCTTAAGTATTGACGATATCTCTGACGAGGGTATTGATTTTGAACAAATGAATGATATCAATGATGATGAGATAGAAAAAGACCTGAAAGACCATGAAAATATAGAGGGTATGGGCACTGATGATTCAGTCAAGATTTATTTACAGCAAATCGGCAAAATTCCCCTGCTTTCAAAAGAAGAAGAATTGGAAATTGCAAAGAAAATAAAAGAAGAGAACTGTGAATTGTCCAGAAAAATTCTTATCAATGCAAATCTCAGACTTGTCGTAAGTATTGCAAAAAAATATGTCGGCAGAGGTTTATCATTCCTTGATTTAATTCAGGAAGGCAATATGGGGCTGATAAGAGCAACAGAAAAGTTTGATTATATGAAAGGTTACAAATTTTCGACTTATGCAACGTGGTGGATACAACAATCTATCACAAGAGCTATTGCAGATAAATCAAGAATGATACGACTTCCGATGCACTTAATTGATACTCTCGGGAAGATAAAAAAAACATCACTGGAATTGATAACTAAATTAGGAAGAACTCCTACCAAGCAAGAACTTGCAGATGAGATGGGAATTTCGCTCAAAAAATTGGCAGAAGTTACGAAATCTGCTCAAGCAACTATAAGTATTGACACTCCGACCAACCAGAAAGAAGATGCTAACAAAATTATAGATTATATTGTGGATGAATCTTCAATAACACCGGATTCAATAGTTCAGGATGAGAATTTACAGCTTGATACCACTAAAATCCTGAGCAGTCTTAGCCAGAAAGAGCGTGATGTATTGATTTTGCGCTATGGACTTGATTCTTCGGGGCAAAAAAGAACATTAGAAGAAGTCAGTACATTTTTTAATGTTTCCAGAGAAAGAATCAGGCAAATTGAAAACAGAGCCATTGCAAAGCTTAAAAAATACTGTAAATCAAAATCTATGAATGCTGATATGCAGAGCTATTTAAAGT
>JAJPXE010000108.1:0-799 GCA_021205645.1 Candidatus Gastranaerophilales bacterium
GTAATATAATCCATACCATTCACAATATAAATATTATTTAATTCGGTTGGTAGTACCACAGTTATTTGATCAACCTCGTATGTCAAAACTCTGTTTAATACTGTGACTGTAAAGATATCCCCTATTTCAAGCTGATCCAAGTTCGTAAAAAGTTTAGCTGCGGGCAAACCACGGTGAGCTGAAATAACACTATGTGTATTCACGCCACCCACGGGTAAACTGCTTCCCTTTAAATGGCCCGCACCCTTTTCAAGTACGCCTGAATCCGTTCCGTGATAAATTGGCAGTTGAACATTTATTTTTTCGATGGTAACATATCCCATAATTCCAGTTCCTGTTATATCTAACAGCTCATCATAATCGTCTATTATATTTGAGTTTGCAAGCGCCACATCTGAACCGATTTGATATATTTCTTCATTGTAAGCATTGGCGGCTTCCAGATATTCTGAATATTCTGCATCAGTCATACTCGCAACTGCATCATCATAAACCGCTACAGCATGACTTTGCACTCTCACATTCCAAGCATTACTTACATATGGATAGGCAATCAGACCCATTCCTACAAACATAGTAGAGATTAAGATAACAGTTGGCAGGTGTTTCTTCATTTAGTATTCCTCGATGGCTGCTGATTTTAGTTATAAAAACAGCAGCCATCTTTCTTGTGGAAATATCAATTCTTTTTCTTCATACGTTCACGGGTTACCAGTAAAATTACTGCGCCGAAAACAAAAAATACGCCGACCACATAAAAAATCGTAGTACCAATTCCACCGGTAGTTGGAAGCAAAGA
>JAJPXE010000108.1:809-3218 GCA_021205645.1 Candidatus Gastranaerophilales bacterium
CTGCTTCTATAGAAAGCAGTTCCGTAATTTCTGCATCTGTTAAGTCAGTTGTAGAACTTAAAATCGTCGAGACAGCATCAATCGTAATCTCAATATCACTCGAAAGCGCATTGAATCCATCTGGTGCCTCGGTTTCCCGCAAATAATACACTCCGTCCTCCAGACCAATAAATTCTGCGACTCCGCTGCTATTGGTCGTATACGAAGTTGCATCATTTACATCATAGACCCAGCTAACTCCAGTGGTGCTATCGTAACAGTAAAACATTTCGCTTGTACCATCTGTATCATATTTATAGAGGACAAATGTTGCTCCCGACAATTTTGTACTCTTTGTTCCGTCAGAGCCATCGTATTTGTCAACGATAATTTTTGCGCTGTACACGGGCTCATCATCCGTTTTTTGTTCTGTATCTGTATCGTCATCCGGATTATTAGAATACTCAACAACAATGTGGTTATTAGAGGAAACGGACACTGCATTTTCATTTACTGTGGCTGTATAGGTTATAGTAATTTCTTCGCCAACATAATCCTGATATTTTGTCATATCAAATTCAAGTCTGAATCCTATTACTGCACCGTTACTATCAGTAATTTCTTCCAACGTGGTATTCTTGCTGGAATCAGGAACCGTAATATTCGTGTTTCCGAACATAACCACAATGCTGCTCAACCCATCAAAAGTCAACCCAGCATCCATTGTATCAGACACAACAAACTTATATTTAGTATATGCCTCTGTGTTGGGTACAGTGCTTGTAGCCGTGTAGGTCACAGGCTGTCCAATATACACCGATGGGTCATCAACTTCTTTATCGATATCAACATCACCGGCCTTAATTGCAACTGTAGCGCATGGTTTCGTGATTGTCAAAGAAGCAATGGTGCCTCCATCGCCAGCTATTGTTGCGCCAACGGGATATATCAGATAATAACCGAGTTCAACAGCGGAAAAAGTATAACTCGTTTCATCCGTTGCCATTGTTGTGCTGTAATCGGCAGTAAGATTCTCATTTAAGACATAGGTCAAAGCAAGATTCGCCAGGTTTTTTGCACTATTGTCTGATGTGCTGTCATCTACAATATAAATATAATAGGTTTTGCCGTTATAAATCAGAGGACTGCTACCTTCAATTTCTGTTTCGGAAAGAAAGCGAGTTCCCAATGCATTCTCCCCAAAGAAGAAGTTAACCCAGGGCGAATTAATGCTATAAGAAACCTTGTCGTAAGAGCCATCTGCATCTGTGTCAGAACCAGTCAGGTCAAAAATTCGATATAACTCATATGTATATCCATTTTTCACACCTGTAATAATAAGACCTCCTAATGTGCCGCTGGCTGCAAAAACTCCGGTCGTTAATAAACTAAGACCGAGAATCAGGGTTAGTAATGCAGAGGCAAATGATTTAATTCGTTTCATAAATGTTATCCTTTCTTAGCAATTCTTGCAATTCTTGTTTTAACTCCGAGTTAGACATATCATATGAATTACATATCAACCACCTTTATCCTTCCTGCCATTTTTCACTGTCTTTTGGGGGACTATATTAAATAAAAGGAAACACCCAGCTACCATGAACAAGAGGCTTCCTGTTATAGTAGGTATTAGTGTACCAATTCCACCTGTGCCAGGAAGAGCAAACCCAGACATATTTTCAATTACAAAATATATAACGGCTTTAGCTCCCCCTTCGTCCACCTTGTTTATAGTCGCTACAACACCTTCCGGCAAATTCACGTCAATGGTATTATCTGCAAAACAAAACCAATGTCGTGTGTTGTCCAGTACATATCCTTCAGGTGGCGTTATTTCCTGTACATAATATGCAGTGTTTCTACGTATCAAAATTCCAGCAGATCTCATGGTTGTAAAAACGACTTTACCATCTGAATCAGTTATTCCTTTTGTAATCAATACCCCATTTTCGCTAAATAGGCCAAATTCTGCACCTTCAAGCGTTGTTTCTCCGTCACCAGAATCGACTTTCGTAATTTCAACTTGCAAATTATCTACTTTCCAGTCGTCAGACAAATAAAACGAATCTCTTAATTTGTGGTAAAGAAGATTTCCTTTGCCATCGCAATTCAGGAATGCCGTGTTACTGTAATCAACAACTGCAGAACTGGAAGTATAATCCGGCAAATTCAGCATCGCATCGTAGATAATGGTATACATACAGTCAGTGGGATACCAAATAGTTATCGTAAGGACTTGTTCATCGGTGTCAGTTTCTGTACCAACGGAAACGCTAAAATATTTGTTTTCCACCCGTTCTTCAGGAGTTCCTTCGCACGGGACTAACACGAGCGAAGTATCTGTTACAATTGACATTGATCCCAACGCGTAAACTAAATTTTGCAAAGTATCAGTTATAATTACTTGGTCTAATCCCGAATAATCTACTT
>JAJPXE010000048.1 GCA_021205645.1 Candidatus Gastranaerophilales bacterium
AAACAATACATAAAACAAGCATTGTTAAGTTATGTAACAAGAACATTGAAGATTTATATAGTTTGAATAATTTTTATTTATATACAGTCCGGTTTAAATAAAACTTCCGTAAAAATTTCCGCTTGAAATACGGTCTAAGTGTACTTTTTGTAATGTGTTATAATACAAACTCTTATTTTTTGTATCTTCATCAATTATAACATTGATATAATTTTCACTAACACCTTTTAGTTTGCCGCTGTATTTATCAGGATGTTTTTCAATCAGAACTTCATGAACAGTGCCGATATTCTGACACAAAAACTCTTTAAATTTACGGGCAGAAATCTCTTTTATTATATCAGCCCGTTTTTGTTTAATCTCCTCCGGAATATGTCCATCCATTTTTTCCGCAGGTGTTCCGTGCCTTATAGAATAAGGAAATGTGTGGATTTTTGATAATTTAGATTTGTTGAGGTTATCAACTGTTTCAAGAAAATCTTCTTCGCTTTCGCCTGCAAAACCGGCTATAATATCACTCCCGATAAAAACCCCGTCAAAACGTGATTTTATATCTTCAATTTGTTCAAGATAATCTTCAGTTTTATAAAATCTGTTCATTGATTTTAATGTTTTATTACAGGCAGACTGCAATGACAGATGAAAATGCGGACAGAACCTGTCTGATTTTTCTAAAAAATTAAGAAGTTTACCCGTTATTTCAAGCGGATTGAGTGAACCTAACCGATATCGCCGAATACAGGTTTCTTCTTCAACTTTTCTCAAAAGCTCTGTAAGCTCTCTACCATTTTCCATACCCCATTGACCGATATGAATACCCGTAAATACAACCTCTTTAAAACCTTTTTTTACGGCATTATTAATCTGTGATACAATAAATTCACTGTCCGCACTTCTGGATTTGCCCCGCGCAAACGGAATTATACAATATGCACACCTGCTGTTGCAGCCGTCCTGGATTTTCAAACTGTAACGGGTCTTTGCTGTATCGCCCAAAACCTGATAATTAAAACTCTCTTTGTTTATCAAATCCGTGATTTGAGATTTTTTCCCCGATTTTAACAGCTCTGAAATTCGGAATTTGTCATCATTGCCGAATACATAATCAATGTATGGCAGCTCCAACAGTTTTTCTTTCTCAATCTGAGCAACGCAGCCGGTTATAACCGTTTTAACATCAGGATTGGTATTTTTCGCATTTCTGAGCAAATACAATGTTTCGTTATCACTCTTATGCGTAACGGAACATGAATTAAGGATATAATATCCGGCATCAATAACATTTTTGACCTGAGAATATCCGCTCTCAACAAGATGTTGAATGATTAATGCCCCCTCAAACTGATTGGATTTACAGCCCATCGATTTTAAAACAAAAGTACTATCCTGCATATTGAACTCTGTTAAACACGCCCGTACATATCTTCATATCTTACTATATCTTCTTCAATCAAAATATCGCCTTTCTGGATTTCAATAATCTTCAAATCCTCTTTATAAGGGTTTTGGAGTGAATGAACAGCTTTTACTGCAATATCGACACTATGTCCCGGGCTCAGAATATGTTCCTTACCCTCCAGAACAACTTTTGCCATGCCTGATAACACAACCCAGTGTTCACTTCTGTGATTATGTGACTGGACTGAAAGCTTTTGAGCAGGATTAACATGTATCATTTTGGTTAAAAATCCGTCGCCCTGTGCAAGCACGGTATAAAACCCCCACGGTCTGTATACGGTTTTATGAACCAGCTGGGTGTTGTCATGCTGCTGTTTTAATGTTTCAAATACCTGTTTCACCTCCTGAACACGGTCTTTTTTGCAGGCTAATATTGCATCCTCCGTTTCTACAACGATTGTATCTTCCAGACCGATTGTTGCTACAAGCTTTGAGGACGAAAACATAAGAGAGTTTTTTGAATCTTTATCAAGAATATGACCGATTTTGACATTATTATCTATATCTTTTTTGCTCACATCATAAATTGATTTCCATGAACCGACATCAAGCCAGTCGGATTTCAATTCTGACATCGCCAGATTTTTGGATTTTTCCATTAGTGCATAATCTATAGAGATATAAGGTAGCCTGTCAAACTCCGTATACGGGATTTCATCTTTTTTTGTAAAATCAAACCTGCTTATTATACTGTATATATCAGGGGAATATTTTCTTAATTCGTCCATAAAAACAGAGAGTTTAAACAGAAATATACCGCTGTTCCAGTAGATGTCCTCATTATTGATATATTTTTGAGCGGAATATGCATCGGGTTTTTCGACAAACTTCTTAACCTTGTACCCGTTTTTTAGAGCATTATTTTCAACTTTAATATATCCGAAACCTGTTTCGGCATATTCGGGTTTCACTCCGAATGTAACGAGGTATCCTTCTTTTGCAAGTTCTTCAGCTTGTTCGACAGATTTTTTAAACGATTTTAAATCTTTTATTTTATGATCGGACGGAACAACAAGAACAGTATCATCGGTCGATTTGTTTTTTTTATCCAGTATGTATTTTACGGAAACAGCTATTGCCGGTGCGGTATTTTTTGCTGCCGGCTCTGACAGTACAACAGGATTTTTTGCAAATGAGGACAATTGATATTTGACATTTGAGTGATGTTTCATATTTGTTACACTCACAATATTTGATGCGGGAATGATTGTGGCAATCCGCTTATAAGTTTCTTGAAGCAGGCTGTCTTTGTTCTGGATATTCAATAACTGTTTTGGATACAACTCACGTGAAAGCGGCCATAATCTGCTTCCTGAACCACCCGCTAAAATAATACCGTACATATTTCTGTCTTTCTTCTCTAACTAAACTCAAGATTATTATATACCAATTTGTTCAATATGTAAAAGAAAGTGAGGAAAATTTTTAATTTTTCCGCAAATCCAAAACTCAATAAATTTTTCCGGTATAATATTATCAATGAAACTGATACATTTAGACAAAATTGGCTCAACAAACGAGTATGCAAAAGAAAATATGGGACTGCTGGAGGATAAAACCGCCATATATGCAGATATTCAGACCTCCGGCCATGGCAGGTCAGGCAGAAAATGGATTGATACGGGAAAAGATAATCTTTATTTGACACTCGTCCTCAAACCTTTTAATGACCTTAACCCGATTTATTCTAACCTCACACAATACC
>JAJPXE010000247.1 GCA_021205645.1 Candidatus Gastranaerophilales bacterium
ACTTTCAATCTGTAGAATCGATAACTAATCAAATCAGGAATGAAAATTACAGTTATTTTCTGATAAAAGATGACGGGCGTACAATTGGTTATACGGGAATAGCGGATAAGGGTGATTATATATTTTTATCAAAATTATATATTTATAAACATTATCGCAGCAAGGGGTTTGGGTATAAAGCATTTGAATTTATCAAAAATATTGCTTCATCAAAACCTATACGCTTAACCGTTAATAAATATAATGCTGATACGATTGCTGCATATAAAAAATGGGGGTTTAAGACAATAGATGCTGTTGTGACAGATATTGGCGGCGGGTTTGTAATGGACGATTATATTATGGAGTATAAAGAATAAGCCTCCGGTTTTTGAAAATTTCCAGGTGCATTCCGGACGAATTTGTCCTATAATTGAGCGAGTTTTATAAAAAAGAGGGCGGGGGATGTTAACTCACGCAAAGTTCTAAACACCGTCCCGGTAACGTATGTAACAGGTTTCAGGCTTCGCCCTCACCCTGCCGAAATAACTATTTTATACCCTTTATTTCAACCCTGACCTTATCTTTGTTCAGGTTGCCTTCCATCTTAACACGGAAAAACTTTTCGTTTCCTTGAAGAGCATCTATTGACGGGATTTTTGCCAGCTTCTTACGGTATATATCCATTGAGTTTTCCGGACGGAATACAACCTTTAATATCCAATCAAGCGGTACAAAAAGAATTTTTATTCCTTTCGGTGCCTCTTTGTTGTATTTGCCATACAAACTTAAATCCGCATTCTGCTCAAGTATTTCATAATTACCCTCTAAAAAAAATGAAAAATATTTTTGCTGAGAGGTTAAAACTATATCTTTTACTCTTGAATTATCAAGGGTGAATTTTCCGTTGATATTTGATTGCAATGCCTCTTTTTGCGAAAAATCAAAGTTTATAAAATCTGTAACTTTGTATTTTGAATTTTTAACCATAAATTCGGTACTTCCGATTTTAGGCAGAAACCCGTTTTTTATACTGAATTGAGCTTTGCCTTTTATATCTTCCAAATTATTGAGTGTACGGACTTTTAATGAGGCATCGGCAATCCCCTCTATTTGACCTGCAAGGTTAAAAAACATATCGGCAACTATATTTGAATTGATATTTCCGGCATTAAAGTCTATACTTGCAGACTCATTCTCAAAGTTGTATTCACCCTTTGCATTAAGAGTGCCTCCTGCAAAATCTAAATCAGGCATGGAAAATGTGAATATATTATTTTGTAAACTTCCCGATAGTTTTATGTTTTTTACTGTAATTTTGTCTTTTTTTATTTCGTTAAGTTTAATATTCCAGTTCTCTATGGTAATATCAGCATCTTTTATTTTTGAAGAGATTTCGGAATTTCTTGTATACTCCGGCATGGTATCATACGGCATACATTTTTTGCAGCGGCATTCCTGCATAATCTCGGGAAATCCCCTGCCGTTTTTCTTTTTATGTGACGACTCAGACGGATTACCAATCAAAATAATACGGTTGAGAAACATATTCATATTATGAACTGTTATATTATCCTTGAAATTATTTTGAGCATTTATATTACAGTCGAATTCCTCTTTTTCATAAGTTCCGCCGGCGGCAATCTTAACATTATTATCATCTGCGATAATTTTTGCAGATTTAACAAAGAATTTTTTAAACCGTGTGTTGATAATTTCAAAGTTTCCAAGAATTTGATTTTTATCAAAGTTATATTTCAAGTCGCCGGAGAACTCGCCGCCCTTAATGTATTCTCCGAATGAACCCGTAACCGATGCAGGAGCATAACCGTTAGTTTTGCAGGTCAGGTATTTCAATTTCATTTTGCCGTTCTGTTTTACAAGCAATCCGTCACCCAGAATAATATTCTCTGATTTTCCGCTGCCGCTCAACGAATAATCATAACGTTTTATATACATACTGCTGCCATTCTTGAGGGTGTGAAAATAAAATCTTCTGCTTTTATCTCTTAAACCGAGAAAAGCCTGTTTGTATAGCAAATCGGCTTCAGGAGCAAGTGTTAGAAAATATTCTACATTGATAATTTTGTTTTTGATATTGTATATAACTTTTGCATCTGCGGATTTCAATATTTTTAAATCCGGTATATAGCGGAATTTATCCGTAAGTGAAGACGTGACAATGCCTGTAACTTCTTTGTCGGGAGAACCGAGTTTGTTAATTTTCAGGATGTGAATAACTTTTTCGCCTCCGAACAGTCCGACGGCGGTCGAGCTGATGTCTTTTCCCTCAAAATTCATCACAAAATTCTTAAAATATATCGGAATTGTAAATAATACAGTATTTGCTCTAAGCTCCTTTGCAGCGGCTATTCCGAATATACCCTGTTTTTTTATGTTTAAATCAACATCAATTTTTCCCGAATAATCCTTAAAATTCTCTATAAATTTTTTTGCAGGGTCTTGAGACTTCTGGTAATAGAGCAAATATTTTTCAATATCATTCACCGGAAGATTATTCCCTTTTACCGCAAAATCAAACTTATTCTTATCATCATACAATATACCATCAATTGAAACAGCTGCTTTTCCTATCAAAATCCCGAAGTTCTTAGCAAGAAGTTTGTTGTCTTTTACAATCATCATTCCGTCATTCCCGAGAAAGATAGTATTTTGTAATGCAGGTGTATCTATTTCGGCGGCAAACTTTATAATATGCCCGTTGTAGTTTATATCTCTAACTTTTACAAAAATATCATCATTTCTATACTCAAGATTTTTAACATAGATTTGTGGTAGTTTTTTAAAATCAAAACTTGATTTTTTGTTTGTTTTATCTTTTTGCGATAAGTATTTACTCAATTCATTTTGATTTATTATAATATCGTCAGCAGTGAGTTTTTTAACAGACTTCAGTCCGAGGCATCCGTTCAGGTTTTTAATCATGACGGCATTTGAGATTTCTATTTTACCGGCGCTTATTTTTAAATCCAAATTGGGCGAAGGATTAAACACAAAGTTTTCGGTAACAATTTTCAGTCCGGTTTTTTTATGAATAAAATCTTCGATTTTGAGAATATTGACTTCGGAATTAAGGATATTCGGGAGTAAAAACAAAAAAGCAAGATAAAGCAAAAAAACAGCCGCAATCCCCGATAGTAATATATATAATCC
>JAJPXE010000162.1 GCA_021205645.1 Candidatus Gastranaerophilales bacterium
GCACATACTGCACATATCCAAACATACTTCCGTTTATTCATACACACTCCGATAATGCGTGTCTATATACCGGATAATTCTATCACAGTATAAATATTAAATAAATATTATAACATCGACTTCGCAGCAAATGAATTGACGGAAATATGTTCAACAATTACAACAAAAAACTTACTAAAAATTATAGAAAACAATCAGTTTAGCTGTTTAAAAAGTGAAAACTTATGGATGAGGAAAGTATATTATGGATAATTATGTATTGCCCTTATGACATCATCAACGGTCGGGAATTTGCGGCATTTGGCAACATTGTCAATACACACTTGTGATTCACATGGCTGACAATCAAGGTTCCCATACAAAGAAATATATTTTTTCTCATCTTCATAATCAATCGGACTGTATTTCTCCGGAGAAGAACAGGTAAAAAGGGTTATCACTCTCGGTTTTTGAACAGCCCATGCGAGTGCTGCCGTCTCAGTTTCTCCGGTTATTACAATATCTGCTCTTTTTAATATATCAATAAAGGTTTCTACCCGTGTTTCACCGCAAAGATTTAAAAATCCGTCGCCGCCAATTTCTTTTATAAACGGTTCATCCATTATACTTCCGGTAAACACCAGGTTGTATTTATCTTTAATCCGGTCAATTAAAGTTTTCCAGTTCAGCGGTGACCAGCGTTTGTTTTCGTTTCTTGCACCGGCTGAAATGACTACTACGGGCTTACTCTTGTCCAGAGTCGCAAAAGTTCGATCGTTTTTTAGCACAAAACTGTAGTTTGTTTCGGGCAGTGAAAAAGTTATACCATTGTAATCAATCTTCAGATAACGTAATATATTCAAATTTCTTTCAACCATATTTTCCGTATGGTTGCCGCAACGGATAACTTCATTACTTCCGACGGATGAAAACCCTTTAGCATCGGAATAAGTTATTTTCCTACGTCCGACACACAACGCAAATATCAGCAGACTCCGTATATTCTGCTGACAATCAATAACTATATCATATTCTCTCTGTTTAATCCTTGAAATGACCTTAAAAAACGCCTCCCAGGTATCAGGGCTGAGCCATTTCCCGCTCCATTGCTCCATTGATAATAAAAAGACCTTATTGACTTTTGGATTTTTGTTTATAACACTGAACCCTTTTTCAGATACGACATATTCCACGCTAAACCCGTAATCTTTTAACACGTTTGCCATCGGAATTGTATAAACAGTATTTGCAATATTATCCAGTGCTATAATAAGTATCTTTTTGCGTTCCATTAAAATATTATCCTTTTGCCAATCTTTTTTATAAAATTACACTTTTTGTAAACTTTTGTAAATATATTTTTAAAAATACTAAAGTTATAAAAAAATATGCCGTAAATAAGAGTATAAAGAAAATTTATAGGAGATTTTAAAAATGGAACTTAACAACATTAACTTATTCGCACAAAACGCAGCAGCATTAAATAAAACACAGGGTTCAGACAGCACAAAAGCAGAAGAAAAGAAAGATGTTGAAGTAAGAGATAACAAACCGGCAGAACAGCAATTCTCGGCAGATGATGTATTTGCTTATTTAGAGGGTTCTGCTGTAGGTTTCAAGGCTAAAGTTAACGGAGCTGAAAACAAAGAAGCTCAAGAAGCAAGAGTCGCAAATTATATGGCAGATTTTGAAGAAGCATATGATTTCGCTAAAGAATTAGGCTTATCTGACGAGGCAGTTATAAAAATCCTCGACAGAATTTAAGAACGAGTATTGAAAAAGAAATGTAAATTCAAAACACCGTTTGAACGGTGTTTTTTTATTTAAAAAGACTAAATCCTTTTAAAAAGCTTAACTATATTATCAAAAACAGACGGTGGATTTGTAACCATCCGGTTTGCCCGTTCGTAATTTTCAATAACGTAGGGGTTTCTCGGGTCTATTTCTTTTAATTTATCAAGATATGCAGTCATTTCTACATAGTCGCCTATTCTGTCCCGAAATTCCGCAAGCTTTTGGAGTGCTCTTTTATTATTTGGCGATAACTCAAGTAATTTTTCATAAAATTCAACGGAATGGTTCTTATCGGTTAAGTCTAGCATATCAGCAATTGTCGCAACCACTTCTATATTATTTTCATCAATCTGATGAGCTATCAGATACTCATTTATTGCAATATCAGTATCGCCTTTCAAATTATTATACTTGGCCCAATTAACATGTTCGTTAAATTCATCCCCCTTTTTTTCATAAATTAATGCCTTCATCTGGTATATGAGCGGTGAATTTTGAGATATTTGAGCAAACTCGTCAACTTTTTTAAGTGCGGTATCAAGTTCGTCCGTTTCAAAATAATATTGTGCAATCAAAGAACAATATCGGGGGTCATTTTTATATTTGCTGCGTATTGATTTTAGGAGTTCAATTGCTTCATCATTCCTGCCCAATTCCATAAGGCACCGTGATTTAAGGAGTTCGTCTTTTGTTAGTTCAAGTGCTTTTTGAGGGTCATTAGCTTTCGAATAATATTTTGCTAAATCTTCCTCAACACCTGCAAAACCTTCATTTTTTGCTCTTTGTAATATTTCTATTGCACTTTCAAGAAAATCTGTTTTGACGTACAGTGCCGCAAGTTTCAGGTAGGTTTCGGATGTCGCCGTACCGGTATCGGAAATCTTAAGATATTCATCTATAGCCTGATTATACTTTCCCGCCTGCTCGTATAAATCCGCAAGAATAAATCTTGTACTTGCAAGTCTTTTGTCGTCATCTCCGTGCGATATTGCCTTTTTAAAATCATTTATGGCATGTTCATATTGTGCCTGCAAAACATGCATTTGACCTCTGGAGAGATAGTACGTAAATTTGTCGTCATTTTCAAAACAAATATCCATAAGCTGTTCATAAGCAACGATATTTTTATTATCCAGTGCGACGACCTTTTTGTAATATTCTTCTGCCTCATCTTTTTTATTCAATATAGAGGCGAGATGTCCAAGTTTTTGTAAAAGATGAACGTTCTCTTTGCTGTTGTCGAGCATTGTTTTATATTCTTCGTATGCTTTTTCGTACTGTTCTTCTTTCTCGTATTGTTCTGCAAGTGTCATATTTTCCCCTTATTATATTAATCATATCATTAATTATACA
>JAJPXE010000019.1:0-2138 GCA_021205645.1 Candidatus Gastranaerophilales bacterium
TAATTTTTGTGAAATAATTGAAATTTCAGGTCTTTTATTTGGATAATTGATAAAAACAGATTTAAAACATTGTTTTTTATTCCAAATATCGGCACTGTATTTTTTCATACAAAGATTTGTCCAAAATCCGAAATTTAAATTAGCAACGATTTTTCCTGTTGTTAGCGTTTTATTATTGGAAGCACATTCTTTCTTTGTAACTTCATATGCCGACATTAAAAGTTTATAATCGTCTTTTTTTAACAAGGTATTGTTTTTTATTTCATCTTCAAGCCAAGTTTTTGATATTTTGGTTTTAAGTGCAGTATTTATAGAATTTCTTAAAATAACCTCAAGAATACAAAGAGCAGGATAGAGCATTTGTGATATTTTTACATTATGGTTATATCGCATTTTAATATCTTCTAATGTATCCTTATCTGAATAAATAAAAGATTTTAGTCTTTCAACGCTATATAGCGGTTCATATTTTATTAGTTCGTTTTCTGAAATCATGACTAAATTATACTACAAGCAGCTATTCAGTAATTATTTAATTTTCAAAGTACAAATAAGTTCTTTATTTTTTCCACGGCGGAAGTTCAAATTGTATAGTTTCCGATTCTTCCAATACCGGGATTTTTAGTTTTATTCCCGCATCAAGTACAGGTTCAATTTCAACATCGGGATTTGCTTTTATTATTTCTTCATAGTAAGTCGGATTTTTATAGAATTTATAAGCAATACTATCCCAACGGTCATTATCTTTGGTTATATATGTGTAGTATTCTGTCATTTGGTTTTTGCTCCTGTGGGTATCTCGCCTCTGCTCAACCTGAGCCGGTTTCGCAGGCTCGATTATCTCCCTCTCGCAAAACGTGACATTTAGTCACCTTTTGCTCGGCAGAGTGTCGCTATCGTTAAGTTACGTTGACGAAAACTCAACGTTTCCGTCAACTTCACTCCGGCTAGCGCTTTTTAAATCCTTTGTCTTCTTCTTCATCTTCGGGAATTTTTCCTGTGTATTCTCTGAGTTTTAAGCCAACTTGAATGGAAATTAAGCCGCCATCAGGTGTTGCTTGTTCTAAGAGTTTGCCGATTTCTTGAATAATAAATGCTCCGATATACTCGCCGTTTCCTTTTATAAATTTTAATGGCGTTGCTTTATCTGCGGCATCTATAAGGTTTTTAAGTTCATCCTCCGGCACACAGAATGAGCGGTGAAAATTTAATTTTATATCTTCTTCAATCAGGTTCTTCCCTAAAAATTGTAAAATCGGCTTGTTTTCTATTCTGTCATGCTGAGCGTAATTGTATGAAACATTTTCATTAAGACCGTTAAAATAAGTTATTAGTTCAAATTTAATATCACCTAATTGTGCAAACATTTTATATCCTTTTACATCACGTTTTTAGTATGCCGCCCGAAGCTGCCGTTCGCATTCTTGTTTAAAAATTCTTTTTATACAGGACATTTCCTTTATAAAAATATATTATACAAGGGAAACCATGAGGCACTGATTAGTATGGAATTATTTAATAAAGCACAAAACGCATTTAAAAAAGACGGTAAACCCGATACAAGAAAGACGCATAGTTTTATTTATTCCGGATTATTTACATGCGCTGAGTGCGGTTCTTCTATTGTCGGTGAAATTAAAAAAGGTAAATACATCTATTATCATTGTGCCGATAAAACTAAAAATTGCATAAATAAAAAGATTTATCTTAAAGAAGAAACAATAAATAAAGTTTTTGATAACGCTATAAAGCAAATTCAGATTACCCCTGAACACAGACAGGCCATAGTTGAAGCCTTAAAGGATTGTCATAGTGAGCAGCAAACATATAACACGGATGAAATAAACCGCCTTAATAAGCGTGCGGAAGCTCTTAGAAACAGATTATCCAAAATCTATCTTGATAAATTAGACGGCAATATTACAGAAGAATTCTGGCAAGATAAGAATAATGAATGGACTTTAGAGCATGCGGGGATTATGCAAAAATTAGACGCTTATGAGAGGGCAAACGTAAATTATATGAAACAGGCGGGTGAACTTCTCGAACTTCTGGAAAACCTTTATTTACGGTACATTCAGCTTCCTGGCGCAGAAAAAACAAAAGTTTTAAAAATCATCTTTGTAATTTACTAATAT
>JAJPXE010000019.1:2148-3086 GCA_021205645.1 Candidatus Gastranaerophilales bacterium
GATTATTATATCATCGAGATTAAGATAGCTTTTCTATTTGTTTCCTAAAGTGCCGCAATTTAGAACACTTACAACAACTTGGCGTATTGTTTCCATTTCTGTTGGGTTACTTTCTGCTATCAAGAGCGTCAAAGCAAATAGAGTTGAATTATCAATTATAGGTAAATCGTTTTTGTATAACAAATTATTTTTATCTAAAAAGTACAAGAAACAACTTGCGGCAATCCTTTTATTTCCGTCAGAAAAACTATGATTTTTGGTTATCAAGTACAATAACATAGCGGCTTTTTCTTCCAATGTTGGATAGCATTCTTCACCGCCAAAAGTTTGGTAAATTTGGTTAACTGAACTTGCAAATTGTCTAACAAGTCTAACCCTTGAGCAAATTTGTCTAAAATTTTCACAACATTTTGAGCTTCTTCAATAGTTTCTATTTGGTTTGTCAAACTTCTTGATAGTAGGTTAATTGTTGTTTTTAATTTGTCTATATGTTCTTGTTTTTCTTTCAAAACTTTTTCGTTAATTGCATAACCTTGAACTAAATATTGTTTTAAAGTTGATGTTGCCCAAATACGGAATTGAGTAGCACGAGAAGAATTAACTCTGTAACCTACTGAAATAATAGCATCAAGATTGTAAAACGCTGTATTTCTTGAAACGTTTCTATTCCCTTCCTTTTGAACTATTTCCAAAATGGAAATAGTTGAATTTTTATCCAATTCTCCTTCATTATAAATATTATTTAGATGTTTATTAATCGCAGGTGTCTTTACGCCAAACAATTCCGCCATTTGCTTTTGCGTAAGCCAAATAGTTTCGTCTTCTAATTTTACATCTAAATTGATTCTTCCATCATCACTTTGATAAATCACTATTTCATTTTGCAGTTCTTTAGTCATCAATATTCCTTTTGAATTAATTTGAAATTATTTATAAAT
>JAJPXE010000224.1 GCA_021205645.1 Candidatus Gastranaerophilales bacterium
GATGTGTATAAGAGACAGGTGTATAATCCGAAAGTGCTTATGCAGCTAATCAGATTATCCGATAAATACCGGAGTTCCTCTTCGCTCGGGGTTCTTGTTGACCTGCTGCTTATGCGGATAAACCTTGAAAACACCCCTTACGATTTTGATGATTTGATAAATGTCAGAGTTATGTGTGCGAAAGCTATTGCAAATATAAAAGACACCTCGGTCGTGGGTTCGCTTTTATACTGTCTTAACAACAAAAACGAGAACTATAAAATTCGTCTGGCATGTGCCGATGCACTGGGTAAAATAGGCGACAGATTTGCTGTTGCCCCGTTGATTGATTTAATGCAAGATGAAGATGAGAAATCAGTTTATCTTAAAGAGTCGGCAGTTTCCGCACTCGGGGTTTTAGGCGATAGCAGGGCAGTCGATCCGCTTGTGGCTATTCTTGAAACAAAACAGGGGTTTCTGGATAAATTTTCATTTCTTAAAGAACGTGTTATTGAGGCACTTGGGAAACTGAATATTAATAATAACAAAATTCAAAAAGCACTCAAAAACTCGCTTTATGACCTTTCGCCGATGGTTCGTATAAACGCAATTGAGGCAATAATGAACAGCGGCGACGATGATGCGGCTGAGATAATCAAATCGTGTCTGAATGATGATGATAAAGAGGTTAAAAAAAACGCACTTATTGCACTTTATAATCTGCTTGGCAGGGATATTCTTGATGAAGTGATTGCAGGTCCGCAATATGATGAGTTCCTGCGTACAGAGGCAGCGGGTTTAATGGAAGAATACGAGGGCGATGAAGAAGATGATGAATAAAAAATCCGTTATTTTGTTATCTGGCGGTCTGGATTCTGTTGTATCTTTAGGGACTGCAAAAGATGATTATAATATAGAACTTGCACTCACATTTAATTATGGACAGAAATCCGCCGGTAAAGAAATTTCTGCTGCAAAAAAAATTGCTGATTATTATAAAGTCGAACATAAAGTAATAGAAATACCATTCTTAAAACAAATAACAAAAACATCGCTTGTGAGTTCTGATATTGTACCTTCGAAAAATTTGGGGACTTTAGAAAGTGCCGGAGCTGTCTGGGTTCCAAACAGAAACGGATTATTTCTGAACATTGCCGCCTCGTTTGCCGATACATATAAATTCAGCCATATTATTTTCGGGGCAAATAAAGAGGAGGGACAAACTTTCCCCGATAATACACGGGAGTTTGTAAATGCCGTTAATGAAAGTTTTAAGTATTCTACTCTTGTCAGGGCAAAGGTTGAAGCACCATTGATTAATTGTGATAAAAATGATATAGTTAATTTAGCCCTGAGGTATTCCGTTCCGTTGGAAATGGTCAGGAGCTGTTATAATTCGGGGGAGAAAAACTGCGGTACCTGTGAATCATGCCGGAGGCTTAAGTCGGCACTGGAGCATAATAACGCACACAATTATATAGAACGGTTGTTTTGATTATGATTATTAAATATCTTGACGAAGAAATTAAATACATTGGCTCTCAACTTTCGCCGCACTGGATTTATAAGAATTATAAAATTCAGGGTGATGCAATAGTTGCTTTTTGCGGCGGGTGTGAGGTAAAACTTGCGGAAATGGTCGATATCGAAGATGTTATAAATAATGAACCGATATACAGTAAATATATGTTGAGTTTTATCACGGAACAGTTTAATGTTGAGCTTATAGAGGGCGTTTTCCGCCAGAGGCTTTTAATATGTATTATAAAAGAGGAGCTTGAAAAAAGAGGAATATTTGTTGTACGCTGCGGTGATGACCTGATGATAGACAACAAAAAGTTATCGGTATCAATTGCAACAAAATCTCCGACATCAGTTCTAATCCATACAGGGTTAAATATTGATTCAACCGGTGCACCCGTTCAGGCATCGGGCTTAACCAGCGAGCTGGGAATTACCTGTATCAAAGAATTTGCCGTTACTGTTATGCAAAGATATTCTGACGAAATTGAAGATATAATTTTAGCAAGCACTAAAGTTCGAGGGGTATAAAATATGAGCCGGTATTATAAAAAATATATGAAAAAACGGGAAGAAGAAAAACCGGGATACTTAAAACTGTTTATCGGTGCGTTTCTTCTAATGATAGTCTTTTTTATTATCGTAGCAACACATTTCACATCAAGTGTTGATACAACAATCGGCGAGAATGATGAGGGCGATACAAGAGAGTCGGGCATCGGTGTCAAACATCTTATTGACAGCCGGTTAAGGTTTATACAAATGGAAGATGCAAGTGCGCCGAAAAAAGAAACCGCAAAACCTGACATTGAACAATACGGCAAGGTTATTAAAGACGAAGATGAAAACGGGTACAAAGGTCAGTATCAAAATTCGTACGGGTACAATGAAACCCAACAATCACAGCCATACAGTCAGACCTATAATAACCGGCAAAATCAATACAGCACCTACAGTCCGTCAAACAATTACAGCAGCGGAAGTACTGGTACAGAACAAAGTTCATCATCAAATTATGCGGACAAAACATATACGGCACCAACACCGTCTACGCAGCTAAGGACTCAAAGCTCCACTCCGGCATCAAGTCCTGCTCATAATATACAAAAAAATCTTACACCTACAGGCATGAACTAAATGACATATATAATTGATACTCATGCCCATATAGATATGTACGAAAATTGGGCGGAAATATGCGATAACGCAGATAAGGCGGGAGTTAAAAAGATAATAATTCCATCCGTTGAGAAGAAATATTTCAAAAAAATAATTGATATTGCACACAGCAGAGAGAATTTATACTGTATGCTCGGAATATTTCCTACAGAAGCAAAAAGTTGGAGTGATGATATTTTAGATACAATGCGGGAACTTGCTGTAGATTCGAAAGTTGTTGCAATAGGCGAGATAGGGCTTGACTATTATTGGGATAAAACATTAAATGATAAGCAGCAGGAAATTTTTATTAAACAAATTAAATTAGCAAACGAGCTTAATCTTCCTATTACAATTCATGAC
>JAJPXE010000189.1 GCA_021205645.1 Candidatus Gastranaerophilales bacterium
CTGGTAGATAGAGAGCTTTCATTGATATATACAAAATTATCGGTAAGTATTCCGTCGAAATCAGTTATAACCATTTTTATCGTATCCGGTAAATTAACCATGCCGAAAATCCTGTAAAAAATATACTTCCTTTAAGTAAAATTATTATAACATAATAAAAAATAAAAAGTTTACATACCTGAATTTGTGTAATAGCCGGTGATTTAGCAATAAAAATTCGAATGTAACAGTTTTGTCACAAAGTGACAAAAAATTATTTAGTTTGATTTAATATAGATGTATAGAAGGTTTATACAAAATTGAATTTTAGATTGGAAACTATGATGACTAAAATGCATACAACGCAAAATCTAAAGCAGAACCAAAAAGGTTTAACCTTGTTAATGTTTTATTCAACCAAAAAACAACTAAAATTTAATCAACAATTAGAAGGAAAATGTGATGATTAATAGAATCATGGGTTCGGGAATTCCTAAAGCAATGAAAATAGGTGCCGGTAACGGTGGCGGGAATGGAGATCGTCTCACGAAATTTTTGCGAAGTAAGACACTGGGCAAGGTGTTGGATACGGCAGAAGCGAATCCCGTAATATGTCAATCGGGTTTTGCACTTGCATTATGTTGTGTAGCCCGTCCGGCAACGAATTTCCTTGTAACGGAGGACAAGCAGGATGCCGCTTATGCATCGTGTCACTCGATATCATCAGGTGGAATAGGGTTTATCTGGCCTTTGCTATTTGCCACGCCGCTTGCCGCCGGAGTTAAGAAGGTAGCTGCAAATCCTCAGAAATATCTTAAACCGGAAGTTGTTAAGAAGTTCTATCCTAACGTTGCACTTGAAGATATTATAAGCAAAGACGGTAAAAAAATCGGCAAAAAAGTTAAAACGAATGTTAAAGGAGAAATGTTAAGAGAAGACGGTACGGTATTATGTAAAAGTTTAGAACCAAAAATGATATATAACAAAGAAGAAAGAGCCGCATTTGAAGCAAAAAATGCCGGCTTTTATGTTGATAAGAATGGTGTAGTCCGTTCGAAAACCGTATTTAATACAGAGGGCGGGAAATTTAAACTTGATGAGAATGGCAACAAAATCGGATGTGCCGTTCAAAATAATAAAGAGATGACACCTATTACGGAAGAAATGGAAATCGGTGCAAGAAAAGAAAAGAACGTAACTAATTTTATAAATATGTCGTCTGATATATTATTAGCACCGCCAAGAGCGGCATTGACAATTGCACTTATTCCGTCAATATTAAAAAATGTGTTTGGTGTTCAAAAGTCAAATAATGCTGCCGCACCGGCATCAAATCCAACTGCAAGTTCAAGATTAGATATAACATCAAAATCAAATAATACGGTAAAAGTTACAAAAAGTGCAGGTACAGCCTCACCATTTTCTTCATTTAAGAAAGGAGGTGTATAATGAATATATCTCCGATTAACGCAATGACCCGTAATACAAATTTAAACAGCGGTGTAAATGCACAGATTAATTCAGGCATGACAAATTCTGCACCTAATTTTACGGCTGCACCAAAATTGAACCCGTCATATTTTAGTAAATCCAATGCTTTTTTGTCGGAAACGAAAAAAGGTGCAGGCAAGCTCTGGGAAAAATTCATCGACAATGCAATAGTCAAGCCTATAGTAGTTCCTCTTATGAATTCAAAAGCAATGGGCAAACTGGCGGACAAGAGTGCAAAAACCAACAATATGGCGGCTCACATGTCAACAGCAGGTTCATTTGTTACAACAGCAGTTTATGCAAACAGAACGCTTAATAATGATAATCTTGACAAGAAAAGAGCAAGAACTCTTGCTTTAAATCAGGTTCTTGTAACGACAGTATCTACTCTCGGAGCATATACAATAAACGATAAACTCGGTAAGTTCAGCAAAAATCTCGGCTACAAATTCAGAGAAGCAAATCAGGGCAATAAAAACCTGACAAAGAGAATGCAGGGATTTAATATTGCAAAACAACTTCTCATCTTCTCGGTAATGTATCGTTATGTTACACCGGTGCTTGTAACCCCGCTTGCAAGTAAACTCAGCAAATGTATCGATAACAAACGGGAAGAAAATAAACTTAAACAGCAGAATTTAGCTGCAAATAAATAATATTTAATGATAACCTAATTTATTAAACTAACCGTAAGGTTAGTTTTTTTTGCGGTAATTTTCAAACAGAATTTGTTTGAGTCTGCGGAAAAATTTATAAATTTTTCCGCAGACAATATTTTTGTAAAAAAAAATAGGCAAAAAGAGGGTAAGGGGTGAAAACCGATTTTCCTCTCCCCGATTGGGTAGGGAGCGGCAGCGCACAGTGCCGACTGTTTTGCAAGCGGAGCGGGCGGGAGCCAGTTCCCGCTGCGCTCGGCAGACCGTGTAAAACGCACAGCGTTTTACACCCGTTGCCGCTCCCGCAAGCACCTTTTCCGCAGGGGTGGGGTGCAATCACCTCACGCAAAGATATCACCTCACCCGCAAGACTAAATCACCAAATCGGCGTAGTGCTGACCTGCCCGTCTTGCCCTCCGGCAAGTCGGCACTGTCAGCACCGGCATACGCAACACAAGTCTTGCTGCCCTCTCCGTCCGGAGAGGGCAGGTGAAGCCAGTCCTGAGTAGGCGGGGTACTAATTCTTTTACAGCAACCCCAAATAATCTAAGACGCGAAATTCCGGACACCCGCTGCCACTCCAAAGAGGGCAGGAATCTTTTTCCCCTCCCCACACGGGGAGGGGTTAGGGGAGGGGTGCAATCACCTCATCACGGTTATCACCTCACCCGAATTTGTAAATTCGCTATCGCTCATTAACAAATTCTGCCCTCTCCATCCGGAGAGGGCAGGTAAAGCATGTCCGGAGAGGGCAGAAAAATCCGTCTAGAGAGGGTATGGGAAACACCTCGCCCGAATAATCTAATCAGCGAAATTCCGGACGGACGACACGACTGAAAGGAGTTAGTCCGGTAAGCGAAAGCCGTAACGAGTACTCGCCGCATGGCGAACGAGTGACAGGCTTGAGCGAAAAGGAATTTCAAGACAGC
>JAJPXE010000223.1 GCA_021205645.1 Candidatus Gastranaerophilales bacterium
CACCCGCTCCGCACACCCGCTGCCGCGAGCGAGCTTAGAAATTCGGGTGAGGTGACTGCCATGCAAATTTCAGGAAAGGGGTAAAAAGGTTATTCTCTCTACCAATCTAAGTCAACACTGAACATCTTCTCCTTGTTCCTTATACAGGCAGCACAATAATTCGTTTCCAAACGAACTATCTTTGAATAATCACTGAAATCACTTCCAGTCCTGCCTCTGTAATCATTCGCCAGGAACGGGCATGCAAATATACCGTTCTCTGTCAGTGTCCTGCTTGTCATACAGTCAAACATTCCGCTAACTTCTGTTATTTCGCTGCTTGTTGTATTATCACACCACTCATTTATCTGTATAACCGCATTCTCTATACCCGTTTCCGACAATCGTCCTTGAAATGCTTTGATAATATTATTGTGGTTCTCTTTGTAATAATTTGATACACATATTATATTTGTAAAATTATACTTGTCTAAACACTTAAGCGCATAAAAATTCTGTCTGTATGACCCCCGCGAACGAACTTCATCATTCTTGCTTTCTTCGTAATGCGCAAATGACAGTTTGAATAAAATCTGATTGTTCGCCTCTTCTTCAACACTTTTTAAAAACCTTGCTTTTTTCTCGTTTATAAATGTAGCATTCGTAAATATACATACATTCGTACGCTTTAAACACAGCCTTAATACAGTATTGAAATCAGGATGGGTCATCGGCTCTGCACCGGTTAAATATATACAGTTTAATTTCTCATTTTTTGTCAGCTCCAGTGTCTTTTTTATACTGTCAAGTTTGATAAAATCTTTCACATTCTTTGTTAACGGAAAATCTATGTAACAATCCCTGCACCGCTTATTACAATTTTTTGCAGTTAACTCTATAAATATATCTTTTAATTCTTTTAGTTCACTTATCGGTGAAGTACATATACCGGACATAATAACCTCCTTTATTTTGATATTATCTTTACAAGATAAAAAAGAAATTAGCCGGTTAGCTACAATATAGATTATTTCTTACTCAATTTGTCCGTATAATTAACTAATCACTTGATTAGTTAAGCAAGTTAATTGAAAAAATCTCAGCAGGATGAAAAATTATAACACGCACTCAATTAACACAAATTAAAGGAGAAAAACATGTTCTATAACAAATTGAAAATTGAAGATTTAGTCCAGAATGAAACAGATAAAATTGATAAAAAAGTTTTGCTTGAAAATAATGAATCAAAACTGACGGCAATAGCAATTAAGAAAGATGAAATGCTGACACAGCACCAATCAGATACTGATGCGTGTGCTTATGTATATGACGGAGAGGTGGAGTTTCATTTTGAAGCGGAAAAATTTACGTTAAAAAAAGGCGAACTGATACTGTTTAAAAAACACGATATGCATAGTGTTCACGCAAATAAAGACAGCAAACTTCTTGTAATCAGAATTTAATAGAGGGTGCGGAAAAAAATTTTAATTTTTCCGCAAACTCAATAAGGCAGATCAAAATGACAGAACCATCTTCAAAACATCCGCATCTTTCGAAATATACGGAAAAATTTATCTACAAAATTTCATCCGTCAGCTCAACTCCGATGTATGAATTGACTCCGGATGAGGCACGCAGTTTTTTGACAGAACTTCAGCTTCAAAGTCCGGTCGAAACGAATGCCGGTATTAGCGATACAAGAATAAATACGGATTACGAACCGCTCAGCATAAGAGTTATTCGTCCTAAAGATAAACCCTCTGAAAAACTCCCCGCAATATTCTATCTCCACGGCGGCGGTTGGATTTTAGGTGATAAAGATACTCACAACACTCTTATCTGCAAGCTTGCTGAATATTCTCAATCAGCAGTCATCTTTCCGCAATATTCCCGCTCGCCTGAATTATCATATCCGGTGGCAATTGATCAATGTTTTAATGTTCTGAAGTATATATCTGAAAATCCAGAAGAATTTAATATAGATAATGACCGTATTGCACTTGCAGGTGACAGTGCCGGCGGCAATATGGCGGCTGTTTTGGCTCTTATGGCTAAAAATAATAATATTAATCTTAAATATCTCGCATTGTTCTATCCCGTAACCAATGCTGATATGAATACTAAATCATATAATGATTTTAAAGACGGTCCCTGGTTAAGCAAAAAAGCAATGGAATGGTTCTGGAATGCTTATGTTCCGGATAAACAGATGCGAAGCAGTGTTTATATCTCACCATTAAAATCCAATGAGGCAGAATTATCTTCTTTGCCGTCAACACTTGTCATAACCGCTGAAAATGATGTTTTACGCGATGAGGGCGAAGATTTTGCCCGAAAACTGGCTAATGCAGGCGTTAATGTCTATAGTATAAGAGTTAATTTTGCAATACACGATTTTCTCATGCTTAACGCACTGTATCAAACAACGGAAACTAATGATACATTGTTTATTGCAGGAAATCTGATTAAGCATTATGTTTATGCTTAATATTATTTACATTGCGGCGGTTTTTACACCCGCAAGACCGGTCAAACAGCTAATTTAATTATTTGTTTTTTATAATACTATACAATTATATATGTTAATTATAAGCAATTCAGCATTGCCGGCGGTTATCATGTTGTCGGCAATATTTAATTGCAAAGTAAAGAAGCGGAAAATGGATAAAGATACTTTTATAGCAACACTGATACACGATTTGAGAACCCCTGCCTATGCTCAGATGAATATGCTAAACCTGTTTCTCGACGGACATTTTGGTAATTTAAGCAAGTTACAAACAGACAAAATAAACTTGATGCGTGAATCCTGTAAATACAGTGTCGATTTGATATCTAATATCCTTGACAGCTACAGATACAGCTGCGGTAATGTAAAACTCAATGTTGAATCCTTTGATATAATTGAGCTTATTTCCAATCTTAAAATAAGTATGCTTAATCTTGCCGAGGAAAAATCCCAAAGGTTGGTCTTTAAAAAGAATATTAACAGCTGCTACATTATGGCTGACAGATTACAGATAAAACGGGTATTAATAAATATTTTGTCTAATGCACTGAAATATGGGTTC
>JAJPXE010000031.1 GCA_021205645.1 Candidatus Gastranaerophilales bacterium
GCCCTCTCCGGACGGAGAGGGCAGCAAGACTTGTGTTGCGTATGCCGGTGCTGACAGTGCCGACTTGCCGGAAGTATTTTTTCATATTTATAAGTTCAGCTCAGGTACAAATAAAATCATATAATCCGACTATGTAAAAATTTAATAAAAATTGATAAAATATATACGGATTAACTATAAGCGGGCGGATTTATATGAAAAAAAACATACTATTTCTTACAAACAAAAAATTATCAAAAAAATTAGAACAATTAAAACAGGATTATGAAATTGTTACTGCTGCAAATGCACTTAAGGCTTATAATTCAGTAATTTTATCACCGCCGGATGCTATTGTATATATTCCGTCCGAATATATTTTTAGCGGATATCATCTGGCAAAGCTTCTTGAAATGTTTGATGAAACATCAAAAATTCCGTTTATTATAATAAACGACAGATACGTTTTTCCGCACAGACCGGATATAAAAAACATAATTGAATTAAATCCGAATTCGGATTACGAAACAATTAAAAACATTGTTGACTGTGCTGTTAAAAACGCAAAAATTCAAAAAACGGATATTTTAAAACTAAAACCGGCACCGAAACAAATAAAAAAAATGACATCAAATATTATAGACGAAATACTGATATCATCATCTGTTGTTAACGAGTTTAAACAACTTATCAACTGTATGAATTTTGAAGATACGTTAACGGCAAACATATTTAAAATTGTAAAAAAATACATACCTTATGATATTGCAGGGTTATTTTTTAATAAATCTGATGAAAAAGCACGAAACATTCTGAATTTGTCATTACCTAAAAAAAATATAAATATAAAAACCGTCAATAAATCAAGAGATAAATTCTTTGACGAAGTAGAAAAATACAAAACAGTAAACGAAATACAATGCAGCCTTACAGACGGTGATATATGTGAAAACGGAGGAATAAAACATTCTTCACTAAAACAGTCTGCTGCAATCATGTATAAATATGATGAGAAATTATCCGGCGGATTTTTTATCGGGGGGAAAAAAGAACCTGATATGTACCAAAAAGCATTTTTAAGCATAATATTAAAAGAATTGGATGTAATATTTAAGCTGAAATATTTGTTTAATGAACAATCCGATAATGCTCTGACTGATGTTATGACAGGACTATTTAACAGACAGGAATTTGATGCGAATCTGGAAAAAGAATTTCATCGTGCAAGACGTTATATTTACAATTTCACGCTTGCAATGATTGATATTGACCGCCTTAGCAAGATTAACGAAGATTACGGCAGAGAATTCGGAGATTTTGTAATAAAAGAATTGAGTACACTGCTTAAAGGTGTATTCCGGAGAACCGACCTTATCTACAGATACGGCAGTGAAGAGATAATAGTACTTCTTCCCTCAACCCCGATAACAAAATCCGTTATACCAATTGAGCGTTTGAGAAGTAAGATTGCGGGTCATACTTTTGAAAAGGGCGGCATAAAGACAAATATAACCGTGAGTATCGGGCTTTGTGCCAATTATTCAAGATTTAGCGAACCGGAACAGCTTGTCAGTGCCGTAGAAACATCTCTACTTCAGGCAAAAGAAAAAGGACGAAACCGAATTGACATCTTTGAATGATATACTTGAAAAAGCACGGGAAAAACACGAACTTTCTAAGGATGAAATTGAATTTCTGCTGCAAACTGACGGAGAAAAATTGTTTAAAACTGCAGATGAAATACGTAAAGAATATGTCGGGGACGAAGTACATCTGAGAGGTTTAGTAGAGTTTTCCAACATTTGTAAATCGACATGTAAATATTGCGGACTAAGAGCACCAAACAAAAAAATTGAGCGATACAGACTTACCCCCGATGAAATTATCAATTTTGCAAATGAAGGGGTAATGCTGGGCTATAAAACACTTGTTCTGCAATCAGGAGAAGATATGTATTATGAGCGGGATTTATTATGCTCAATAATCTCCGAAATTAAAAAGAACGATATTGCCCTGACATTGAGCATAGGAGAGCGAAGTGAAGAGGATTACGAAGCTTTTAGAACGGCAGGTGCCGACAGATATCTGCTCAGGATTGAAACAACGGACAGAAACCTTTATAAAAAACTTCATCCGAACATGGATTTTGAGAACAGGCTGGCGTGTTTGAAGAACATAAAATCTCTTGGTTACGAAACAGGTACCGGCTGTCTTGTCGGGCTGCCGGGACAAACTATGTCGTCACTTGCAGACGACATACTGTTTTTTAAATCCCTAAATGCTGATATGGTCGGAATTGGTCCGTTTATACCTCACCCTGATACTCCGCTCAAAGGTATGTTCAACCCTGATAATTTTGAGCGGGCATTGAAAGTAATGGCAGTTACCAGACTGGTTTTGCCGGATATTAACATTCCGGCAACAACAGCTATGGAAACAGTAAATCCGAACGGACGGATTATTGCACTAAAAAGCGGTGCAAATGTTGTCATGCCCAATATTTTAACGTCTGAATATAAGAAAAAATATGAAATATACCCGAATAAAATCTGTATAAACGAACATTCCGGCAAATGCAGAAATTGCATTGAAGCAAAAATAAACTCTATCGGGCGGTTTATCTCAACGACAAAAGGTTTCAGAAAACCTGTTTAGCTGTCATGCTCTCTATTGAGTGCAGTCTTATTTGAATAATCAGCGGTACATACATTCTTCATCATCAAAAGGTTTTCTTGTGAGCGGCAGTCTGCTTTGAAACATTTCAAATGAGCTGCTGACAGGTACTTCCTGTGCTGCAGGATAATTATAAACACCCTGTTGAGATGAAAATGCAGCTGTTGCATCAGAAGTTGTCCTGCTTACGACTTTCACAGGTTTTTCTGGTTTTATCTTTTCAGGTTTTGGCTGTCTTTCAGGTTCGACCGGCTTGACAGGCTTAACCCCTGCTACTTTCACAGGTTTTTCTAGTTTTATCTTTTCAGGTTTTGGCTGTCTTACAGGCTTGACCTCTGCAACTTTTACAGGCTTTTCAGGTTTTATCTTTTCAGGTTTTGGCTGTCTTTCAGGTT
>JAJPXE010000182.1 GCA_021205645.1 Candidatus Gastranaerophilales bacterium
CTAAACTATTAGCGGGGATTCCTGCAAAAGCTATTGGCGTATCAAAAATTGTTTTTGTATATGTTCTTTCGTCTCCCCAACGAGCATTCGGAATTACATACTTTTTTTCTTCCTGTTGCAGATAATACCCTACTGATCTGCTTACCCCTATGTTTGCAATCTGTTCCCACAAAGGCATATCCACATATAATGAGCAATCAGGTGTAGAAATAATCTCAACATTTCTCAATTCTTCGGTAAATTTCTGTGGAACGCTTACAAATTCTCGGAACTCTGGATCTTGCTCATAAAAAACAAGCATTTCATCTGACTTTGTCAGATACTTTCTTTTTGAAAACGGTATAGCTGCCGTTGGAATCCTGATTTCCTGCGGAGCAGCTAATATAGGAATTTCCATAACGCCATCAAACAAAGCTGTTTCTATCAGTTTAGAATTAAAACCATCATAAAAAAGACTTTTCATTTTGTACTCCTTTCTACATCTTTTCGATGCGGCCAAACAATAAAGCGACCTAATGTATCGGGTGCTTTTTGTATTCAAAAAAGAGTACAAAATACACACCCCCACATGAGATTTTTCTTGAAATCTGCTGGGGATGTGTTATAATAACCTTGTTGAGAGGTGTGTATTATAACACATCACCAGAAAGCATGTTATGAACTATTCGCAGTAGTTTATAACGTGCTTTTTTTAATTCGCATCATCCATCCACCTCCTTTGCATTATCTTTGTCGTGGATAATGATGTACAGTATCTCTTTATCCGAATCATACTTTGCTATATATCTTACTGCCGGCGAAAAGACATTGCCTGATAATTCCGAAAGATACTTAACAAACTCTTTGCACCCTATGCGAACCCAACCATTTTTTATACGGCTCTTAAACTTATAGGATTTCGCGGTTTCCGATTCTTCTGCTTTTCGAATTCCAATTGCCATGTTTTTTTCATCAAACCCTACAACGACATTTTCGGGACATCCGAGCATATTGATCGAGGGCGAATTGAATGCAAGTCCAAGTGAACTTATCGTTACATATGGCGCGCCTGCAGAAACACAATTCCAATCAAATTTAAAATTCAACAAAGTCACCTCCTGTCAGTTCGATTTTTATAACTTCATTATATCTCTGAAAAAGTTATATGTCAACAAGGAAAATTCAAAAATAATTATTTTTGTCAACACGGAAAAGTAAATATCGACTACGTAGAAACAGCACAAACGCATCAAACACGATATATCAAAATGGCCGCACGCAAGCAACAAAATGGTGACGTTTTTAAGAATCGTGGCAGTAGAACATCCGCAATAAATTCAAGCAAAAACCGTCTGGCAAATAATTCGCCTAATTCAGCCTCTTCGCATACTCATATATCCGCTTCAGCATCCCCTCATTACTTCCGTCGCCGATCTGCTGCTCCATCTTATTACCAAATCCCATATAGGTATTAAATCCAAGCATATACACAGCCATTGCCATCGACAAATCTTCCGATGTCTCATCATACAGCGCAGCCACATTCCGCAACTCCTGAATCACGGTATCATGCGGCACAGAAACACTCTCTTCCTCGGTAACAACCGCATTGATAACCACAGGAAGCGCCATACACATCTTAAAGAAAGCATCTTCTTCTCCGGTAAGAATTTCATAGAACCTATCCATACTGACGCGCCGAATTAATCTGTGTTGTACATTTTTCCCATCAACCTTCGTTGTCCACTTGATATTCTGTGACCTTTTTGCTATTGCTTCCACCAGAAGACAGGCGCAATCATCATCCTCTAAGATCTGCCCTTGCATCTTGATATACGTTTTTGCAGAAGAAGCGGAGTTCATCGTATTGTGCTTGTTTTTCATCTCGACATAAACCGTATGTACGATGTCTCCTTCCGGCATCTGGATACCATCCGTATTTTTATATATCACATCCCATCCAGCCTGCGGAACCTCGCAGCCCTTGAAGTAGGAAAAAATGTTCTGATGGAAATACCCTATATCATTATTATTGGATTTATCTCTTTGCCGGAAGATTTCATTATTTACGATTTCTTCCCAGCTCGACCGATACACGGATTTATCAAAAATCAGCTTGATCGGGTCAATCAAATTACTATTGAAGCGCTTTAAATCATAGGATTCCAGCTTTTCGCCATATTTCATGATTGTTGCACGAACATGCTCTTTAAAATTTTCCTCTGAAATAAAATCCAAATTCCATGCCATTATTCTAACCCCTCCAGTGCTGTGTAGATTTCTTTTGCAATATCATACGCTAGGTTTACCGGAACTGCATTGCCTACCTGTTTATACTGTGAACTTACATTGCCACAAAACTGCCAGTCATCCGGGAATGTCTGGCATCTGGCATTTTCACGAACCGTAAACGGCCTTGCTTCCAATGGATGGCATCTCTCTGTCTGTTTCTGTGACGGCGATGTCAAAACTGCCAAAGATGGCTCATCCAGGCTCATTCTCCTTAATATTCCGGTTCTGCCGCCGCCCATATCCCAACAGCTTTTCATATATGCTTTCGCAATTTCAGGATCAATATCTCTCCAATAGCCGCCGGGCGGAACCAGTTCGAATATTTTTCTCTTATTTTCCCCATATGGAACCCCTGGGCCATCTGGACAATCAAGCAACACATCCCTCAATACCGGCTTATAATCATGCGGCTCCGGGAAATGATACTCTATTTTCCCAACGAGATCATTCCGGATTCCAATCGTAATCAGCCTTTCCCTCTTTTGCGGATTACCATAATCCCAGGCATTTAATACTTTCTTATCAATGGTATATCCAGCCTGTTCAAAAATGTTGGTTATCGTCGCGTATGTACGCCCTTTATCATGGGTAAGCAGGCCACGGACGTTCTCAAACAGGAACATCTTCGGCTGAAGTTTCTGCAGAAACACTGCGTAGTGATAAAACAGTGTTCCTCTTGCATCCTCTAATCCCAGACGTTTCCCAGCATATGAAAATGACTGGCACGGAGCACCACCGGACAGAAG
>JAJPXE010000136.1 GCA_021205645.1 Candidatus Gastranaerophilales bacterium
AAAAGTGTTTAACGGTAATTGAGAATATTATTTCAATGGATGAAAACGATTATATAGGACAATTGGAAACGTTACAAGAATATGTTGAGAAAAAATTTCGGCCTGAGGAGATAGCTGAAGAGTACGTAAAAATGTTTAGTAAAGTAATAAACAGCAGAAAGGGATAAAATAGTGAAGATACTTGCTATTGGCAATTATTATGTGCCGGAAGTGACATCAGGGATATATTTAGTCCAAAACTTATATGAAGGATTGGCACAAAGGGGTGTATTTGTAGAGTTAATCATTCCTTCTCCTTCTAGGGGGATAGATGACAAATTGCGTAAAGAGTATTATAAGAAAGAAGAATCTTTTTACGATGGAAAACTTGTTATTAAACGCATAGGTGCGCCTAAAGAACCGAAATCATCATTGTTAAGGGCAATTAGGTATTTTCTGATTGATTTCCGTATTTTTTTTAGGGCATTGTTTGTAAACGCTGATCTTATTTTTTGCGAGAGTACTCCTCCTATAATTGGAATTGTAGCAGGCATGCTTCATAAAATAAAAAAAGCCCCTTTTGTGTATAATTTACATGATGTTTTCCCAGACTCCTTAGTGAATGCAGGAATGACAACCAGACATTCAATTATTTATAAAATTGGTAGGTGCGTTGAAAATTTTGTGTATTCAAACGCAAATAAAATAATTGCGGTCAGCGATGGTATTCATGAGAATATTATTCAAAAAGGTGTGCCGGAGGAAAAAGTACTAGCGATATATAACTGGATTGATGAGAGTTCGGTAGTACATATAGAAAGAGAAGATAATATACTTTTTGAAAGGTTTAATCTTAGCCGGGACAATTTTTATGTTTTATACGCGGGTAATATTGGAAAAGCACAAAATATCGAAGTTATAATTAAGGCAGCAGTAAGATTAAGAAAAATAGAGAAAATTAAGTTTGTCATTGTAGGAGATGGTGTTGACAAAGAATTTTATGAGAAGCAAATAAAGGAAGAAAATATAGACAATATCTATTTCTTTCCGCTTCAGCCATATAAAGATGTTTCATATGTTTATAGCCTTGGTAATGTTTCTATTGTTTCTTGCAAAGCAGGCGTGGGGCAGACGGCATTACCAAGTAAGACAATGAGTATAATGGCAACCCAAACCCCTATAATATCTTGTTATGATTTCAATTCCTCCTTAACCAATCTGATAGAAAAAAGTGATTGCGGGTACTGTGTGTTACCAAATGATGATGAAGGATTAGCAGATAGAATTTATAAACTATACACTGATACAGATGAAGCTAAGAAAAAAGGAGTGAATGGCTATGAATTTCTGCTAAATAATTTAACAAAAAATATATGCGTGCAAAAATATTATGAATGTTTGAGGCGAGTTTATGAATGCTGTGACTAACGTAAAGGCAGAGTTAATTCTTTCATACAATAAAGGATTTGGCTGGAAGCAGACGGGGAATGTTTCTTATAAAGGATATTTTCTCCCCAATAATAAATTTAATAGTGAGCATGATTTCATAGAACAGCTACAATGTGTAAATACTATGGAAGAACTTGCTGCCGTTCTAGATAGTATAGATGGCTGCTTTGCTATAGTTATAAATAAAAAGGATAAGATTCTAATTGCTTCAGATCGTATTCGAGCGTTCCCTTTGTTTTATAGTTGTGATGGAAGATATGTTTCGGATCAGGCCGAGAGTATTCGCAAAAGGATGAGTATTAAAAATAGTGATGTGGATGAACTGCTGCTGGAAGAGCTAAGAATAAAAAGAAACACTCAGTCCGGTCATACGGTGTATTTGCAAATATTACAATTGGAACCCGGTCAGATTGCTGAAATAAGTAATGGGTGTATAAGTAAGTGTTTTTATTACAGGCATATACAATGCGGCAAAAAAAGAACACCGAAAGAATTAGAATTCGAGTTTGATAATGTGTTGGATGAGACATTCGCCTCTTTGCTTGCTACTCTGGATAATAAAAGACTTATTGTACCATTAAGTGGTGGCTATGACTCACGACTAATTGTTGCAATGCTAAAGAAGAAAGGAATACAAGATGTACTTTGTTATACATATGGAAGAGAAAAGGATTATGAAGTGAATTATTCACAAAAAGTGGCTGAAAGACTTGGCTATGACTGGGAGTTTGTAGAGTATACAGAAGATGATTGGAAAACATTTTTGGCAGTTGAAAACGAGGATGCAGTGGAATATTTTAAAAATACACATAACCATTGCACATTTCCGCATTTACAGGATTATATTGCGCTAAGAAAACTGTATGATTTAGGAAAGATTAGAGCAGGTGATGTTGTTATTCCTGGATTTTGCGGAGATTTTCACGCGGGTAGTTTTACTAACTTGCCAGAAGCAAAAGATTATAATATTGAGCGTTTAGTGCAGTTTACGTACAAAACACATTACATTAATGGGAAATGCTCTGTGGAATTAGAAAATGAAATGAAAGATTCATTACGTAAATATTATCTATCTTTGGGTTATGAAATTTGTGACAGAGACTCTGCAATAAGTGCTTACCAAGAATGGGCAATTTCGGGACGTATTGCAATGTGGGTTGTAAATTCTGTTCGTGTATATGAACATTTTGGACTTGAATTTCGACTTCCACAGTGGGAAAAATGCTATATTGATTTTTGGTATTCTGTAGATAATTCTGATAGAATTGACTGCGTATTTTATCGAAATTTTTTATTATCAGGAATTTTTAATAAATATGATATTGATTTTATCAAGCCAAAACCAAGTACTACACACAGTAATCCAATTAAAAGCAAAGTGGCAACAGTTTTGAAACATGTACTTATTTTTTTAAGTGTACATAAAGGTAGAGACTACTATCGCAGAAATAATATCAATAACTATAATTATGGAGCACTAATATTGTATAAACAAATAAAAAACAAAAGAGTATATGATTATAATTCGTTATCGATCCACTCTATGGAAGCACTGTGGTGGTGCGAAAAGATGTAC
>JAJPXE010000090.1 GCA_021205645.1 Candidatus Gastranaerophilales bacterium
TTCTATTTCTTTTTTAGTTGGTATTCTTTATTTAAGAATATATGTAATCCTTAATTTTTCATATTTTTCTTTTGCCATATCGTGATAGGGGAGAAGCTCGACTTTTTCAAGCTTGTATTTTTTAAGAAAGTTTATTAAGTAATTGATATATTCATCGTCCATTGTTAAACCCGGAATAAGCACCTGACGTATGCGTATTGATTTATTGTTTTCGCAGAGAAAGTCAAGAAAACGCAATACTTTATCATTGTTTTTGCCTGTAAGTTTATAGTGTGTTTCAGGGTCAAGATGTTTTATATCAAGCATAAACAGGTCAGTATATTTAATAAGTTCTTTCAGATTATCAGTAATATCAACATGCCCGCATGTATCAACAGCGGTGTGAAGATTTTCCGATTTAAGTTTTTTAAACAACTCAATTAAGAACTGTATTTGCAGCAACGGTTCTCCGCCCGATACCGTAACCCCGCCGTTAGAGTTTTGATAGAAGTTTTTGTATTTTAGAATATCTGCAACTGTTTCATCAACACTCATTGTATTGGCTTTTCCGCTCCATGTGTCGGGATTGTGACAGAACAAACAGCGAAAACAGCAGCCCTGAAGAAATAAAACATATCTTATACCGGGTCCGTCTACAGTTCCCATTGTTTGGATTGAATGATAGTTGCAATTTGTCATATTTCACCTTTGATTAAAAAACCGGTCGGAATTCATATTCCGACCGGAATATTTTTTATTATAATCAATGTTTATATTGTGGAATGGAATGTCCTGCTGATTACATCAAGCTGTTGTTCTCTCGAAAGTTTAATGAAATTAACCGCATATCCGCTGACCCTTATAGTAAGCTGCGGATAATTTTCAGGATGTTCCATGGCATCTTCAAGAGTTACTCTGTCCAGAACATTAACATTCAAATGCTGTGCCATATTTCCGAAATATCCGTCCATCAATCCGACAAGATTAGAAATTTGTTCGTTTCTGTTTTTACCGAGAGTATCGGGAATAATGCTGAAAGTATTTGAAATACCATCTTTAGCATTTTTAAACGGAAGTTTTGCAACCGAACACAATGATGCCAGCGCCCCTTTTGAATCTCTGCCGTTAAACGGGTTAGCTCCGGGAGAGAAAGGTATTCCCGCAACTCTGCCATCCGGAGTGTCACCTGTTTTCTTCCCGTAAACAACATTGCTCGTTATTGTAAGTATTGATTGTGTCGGAATTGCATTTCTGTAAGTTTCGATTTGTTCTAATTTAGACATAAATTTGTTAATAATCTCAATTCCGATTGAATCGACCCTGTCATCATTATTCCCATACTTAGGATAATCGCCTTCGATTTCATAGTGTGTTGCGATCCCGTTTTCGTTTCTGACAGGTTTAACTTTAGCATATTTAATAGCTGACAGAGAATCAACAACAACGCTAAACCCCGCAATACCACAGCCAAGCTTACGGATGGCATCCGTATCCATCAGAGCAAGCTGAGCTTTTTCATAGTTGTATTTATCGTGCATGTAATGAATTATATTCAGAGCGCCGACATAGGTTTCAGCAAGCCAGTCCATAACCTTATCGAATTTTTCCATAACCGTATCATAGTTGAGATATTCATCCGTAATCGGTTCAAAATCCGCTATTTTATCACCGGTTCTTTCATCGACGCCACCGTTAATAGTGTATAACAGAGCCTTAGCAAGGTTAGCACGCGCCCCGAAGAACTGCATTTCCTTACCTATGATAAGCGGCGAAACACAACACGCAATCGCATAATCATCGCCGAAATGCTCTCTCATAAGGTCGTCATTTTCATATTGAACAGCACTTGTTTCAATACTGACTCTTGCACAGTAATCTTTAAACCCCTGCGGTAAATCGCTGCTCCACAGAACAGTCATATTCGGCTCCGGAGCCGCTCCGAGATTTATAAGCGAATGCAGCATTCTGAACGAGTTTTTGGTAACAAGTGTCTTGCCATCAACTGTCATACCACCGATACTTTCCGTTGTCCAAACCGGATCGCCGCTGAACAGGTCGTTATATTCCGGAGTTCTGAGGAAACGAACCATACGTAATTTGATAACGAAATCGTCCATAATCTCCTGAGCCTGTTCCTCGGTAATTTTTCCAGATTTAAGGTCACGCTCCGAATATATATCAAGAAAAGTTGATACCCGACCTAAAGACATAGCAGCCCCATTCTGGTCTTTTATAGCAGCCAGATATCCCAGATATGTGAATTGAACCGCATCCTTGAAACTCTCAGCAGGTTTGCTAATATCAATACCATAGGACAGTGCCATTTCTTTCATATCTTTTAACGCTCTTATTTGTTCGCTGATTTCTTCTCTGAGCCTGATATTTTCTTCGTTCATGGTTCTGTATTGAGTCGCATTTTTATCATTTTGTTTTTCTTCAATAAGTTTGTCAATACCATATAGAGCGATACGTCTGTAGTCGCCGATTATTCTTCCTCTGCCGTAGGCATCAGGTAATCCGGTGATAATAGCCGAGTGACGGCATTTTTTAATCTGTTCTGTATATGCATCAAACACACCATCATTATGTGTTTTTCTGTATTTTGTATAAATTGTTTTAAGTTCTTCATCTATCGGCAGGTTATAGGCTTTACAGGAAGCTTCGACCATTCTGTAGCCGCCGTTAGGCATAATGGCACGCTTAAGCGGTGCATCTGTTTGCAGTCCGACAATAATTTCGTTATCTTTGTCAATGTAGCCCGGAGCGTGCGAAGTTATTGTTGACGGAGTCGAAGTATCCGCATCAAGCACCCCTTTCGCTCTTTCTTCTTTCATAAGCCCGCTGACTTTACTCCACATATACATGGTTCTTTGGGTTGGACCGCTTAAGAAACTGTCATCACCATAGTAAGGGGTTATATTCTGTTTTATATATTCTGCAACATCTATTTTTGTGTTATCTGTTACTTGAGTAACCATTAACTTCTCCTC
>JAJPXE010000109.1 GCA_021205645.1 Candidatus Gastranaerophilales bacterium
GATTTATACAAACATATTTCATCACGGACATTCATGCAATAAGACACAATTTCGTCATATTTTTGTTGATATTCAAAAATATCAATCAATTCCGACAAATCTAAATCAGATTTAGTGATATTATATATTTTTTTTGCAATATTTTCGGCATCGTTATAGCTCTGTTCTTTCAAATATATTCTTCTCAACACGGAAAGACTGCTAACATGTTCTGTGTCAACCTCCAGTGCTTTGTTTGCATAATGTATTGCCCGCTCATTATTTCCTAATAAAAAATATAAATCCGCCAGCTCCGATAATATTTCAATATTATCATTTTCAGCTGACATTATCTTGTAATATATTTCTATTGCCTGTTTATAATAGCCTTTTCTTTTCAGCTCAAAAGCTTCAATCATTAAATTTTTCATTATTTTTGAACCCGATTTTTTTATGTTTTTGATTTTCCTGCGGTGACTGTTGTTTATTTACAATAACAAGAACCTCATCCTTGCCTGCCATTTTAAGATTGTTTCTGGCAATAGATTCCATTGTAGCGGTTGTTGAAAAGTTTTTGATATCTTTTTTTAGTTCCGCATTTTTTGCCTCTGCGGCAATTTGTTTTGATTCAAGTGTTGAGATTTTTCTGTGATAAGCAACCACTTTTGTAACGTTCAAAAGTGCGCTTATTGACATTTGTACAAGACATATAAGCAGAATTATTGTCAGAAAAGAGTAATAAAACTGCGTATGATGACGGTGTTTTGCACTCTTTTTTCTTACTTTTGCCGCAAGATTGGTGTCAGATTTCTGTTTTTTCGGTCTTATTTCCATAGCATAATTATATCTGATTAAACGATTGATTACAACCTGAAAGTTTTGTATAATCCGCCGGCGGTTTGAATAACCACTTATAAATAGCAGTCGGCATATATTTATCTGTAAATTACAACCTGATTTTTGTTGAGAATTCTATTGCGGAGTTAACCTTTCCGCCCGTGTAGTATGAATTTGTTACGCCAAGTTCAATTCTGAGTGCCCCGCGGGTTTTTTGCCATTGTGGGGTATAAATTATTGAGATTTTGTTTTTTTTATAATCCGAGTTAACATAAGCCTGAACGGTATCTCTGATAACAAATGATTTTGACAGTTTTATCTCCGGCGCAATTTGAATAATCCGCTCATCTGTTGAGTATTCAATATTTCTTTCACTTGTGGCGACAGCACCTGTTATCGCAAAATGTTTAAAATCATAACGCGTATAGAGGTTCATTGTTGATTGAAGCTGAGCAGTATCTATTCCTGAGGTATACAGTGTTCCGTATGAAAAGTTCCCGACGGATTCTTGAACATAACTCCACACGGGTGCTATGATATATTCTTCGCCCGTTAATCTTGATGCTGTTGACAGGGCACTCCGGGCAGGCACATTCAGACCGGTGGTGTATACTTTTTTCTCATTTACGGGGATAACCATGTTTGCTGTTTTAAGTCTGATTTTGGGCTTTTCTATATTTTCATCAAGTTTAATTTCATTAATGCTTGCACCTTCATCGTAGATAACAGAGCCTTTTAACTCAACTTCCGAGGGGAAAAAATAATCATCATACTGTTCTGTTTCTGTATGGATAGACTGTTCTTCTTCCGGAAGAACGTGATGAAATGTTTGAACGGCTTTTGCTTGTTCAATTTCCATTGACAATGCCGGATTAAGTACAATTGACAGATAAAACAAAAGTATAAGAAATCTTTTCATAAACACATTGTATTCCACAGATAAGGGGTTTTCAAGAGAGATAAAAGGCGACACCCGGATTCGAACCGGGGATAAGAGCTTTGCAGGCTCCTGCCTTACCACTTGGCCATGTCGCCCCGCCTTTTATTATCCTATTTAAAATATAAACAAATGTCAATTGTATGTTCCGGTTAGTCATTTTATAACAGTTTTATGATCGTAAGATAATTTAAACTGATTTTCGGCGCAGCTGTGTGGAGAATTCTGTTTTGATATTGATATCACTTTTTATTTAAGTTATCCTTGATTGTATGGAAACAGGAGCGTTTATAATACCTACAGGAGTTGGGGCTTCAATCGGCGGTTTTGCAGGTGATGCAGGCAGGTATGCCCGAATGTTTGCTTCTAAGTACCGGCTTATTGTTAACCCTAATGTCGTTAATGCGGGATGTTTTTCTGCAATAACCGAAAATATGCTCTATGTCGAAGGGTTCTCACTTGATGAGTTTTTTAAGAATAGGCTCAACCTTATCCCTGTCAATAAAAAAAACAAAATCGGGGTTATATTTGATAAATCAATACCTGACGGAATTATTAGTGTTCATATCAATACAATAAATGCCGTAAAAACAGTATATGATTGTGATATTACCGGCTATGAGATAACGGAAGAGAAAGCGGGGGTTGAATTTTGTATTGATAAATCGGGAATTTCGACCGGTTCGGTTAAGAATATCTCAACACTAGTTAAATCAGGTAAAAAGCTTATTGGACGGGGGGCAGAAGCACTGGCTGTTGTTTGCAGATTTAAAGATGATGATTTTGAACCATATTCAAACGGTATAGGAGTTGACCCCGTAGGCGGTGTTGAGGCTGTCATTTCTCATTATCTGTCACGTGAGTTAAAAGTTCCGTGTGCTCATTCGCCTGCATTTGATGATATCACTATCACACAAAATATTGTTGATGCAAGATGTTCGGCGGAATATATCACTCCGACATATCTGCCCTGTGTTCTTCTTGGACTTTCTCAAGCGCCTAAACTTAATTTTGACGGTTCGGGTATTTCCGTTTGTGATTTAAAATTTCTGGTGATGCCCTACAATTCTATCGGCTCAATACCTGTTTTCGAATGTCTGAAAAGAAATATTTCCGTATTTGCCGTTAAGGAAAATAAAACCGTACTTGACATTACCCCTGATAAAATAAGCAATAATATAAAAATCATTGACACCTATGTGGAAT
>JAJPXE010000212.1 GCA_021205645.1 Candidatus Gastranaerophilales bacterium
ATTTTATTTATTATTTATACTTGCATCATCGAGCAGGATTACCATAACCTGTTCGCCTTTTTTCGCCTTGTAGTTTAATCCCGGAGTGCATAATCCCGTAATTAATCCGACGGAGCATCCGACAGGGATACCGATTGCGAACCCGACTCCGAGCTTAGCAGGGTTCGGTATGAATGCAAAACCCGTACCTGCACCGGCACCGACTATACCCAGTCCGACAGTTGACATAAACAATTTCCAGAACGTCATCCAAGGACCTTCTTTTAATGTACAGTCTTTTGTAAATGGTTTACCGCACATATTGAAACATTTTCCGTCAGGAAGTACTATTGCTTTATAGACAAGGTGAACTCTTGCATTTTTATTGAATTTACGCGGCGGCTGTATTCTTGTTATCTCCGCAACAATCTTTGTACCCTGAGGCAGGAGCATTGTACCTTCGTCCGTGTATAAAGCTTCCGGTAAAACAAAGTTTACGACATCGCCTGCTTTATGACATTTTGACATAAATTTATCATCAAACGTTACAACAATGACGTTTCCTTTGGTGATAACTTTTCTCAGGTTAGTTATTTTAACAATGTTGCAGGGTGCTTTTTGGCAAACTGATAAGTGTTCTGTTCCGAGTACAGTTTCGACTTCACCGACATATTGAGGTTTAACGCAGGTAAGCTTTGCTTTTAGCTGAGCTAATATAACCGCTGCTTCCGCTCTGGTTAATATTCTGTTCGGCTCAAGTCTGTTCGGATTAGGATAGTTTATATATATACCGTAAGTAATGGTTTTAGCATACTCGCTTCTTGACCAGAGAGGAATATCGTCTTTGTCTTCAAAAACGTTAAGAACGCTGCTGTCAGCATAGTTATCTTTTGTTATATGGCTTATAACAGCCGTGCATTCCGAACGCAGCATTGCCTGATTAGGTTTAAATGTTCCGTCAGGATAGCCGTACACCAGACCTAATTGGTCAGAACGCATAATATCGTTGTAATACGCATCGGAGATTGTTATATCCGAATATCTGTTCGGAGTGCAAATTGCAAGATTATCATTAGATAAAACTTTTAGCAAAGCCGTAACAAATTCCGCTCTTGTCATAGCCTGTTCGGGGTTAAATTTTCCGTTCTCATCAACCCGCATAACATCGTCGGTGATAACGTAGTCAATTGCTCTGTCAGCCCAGTACCCCGGAGCGACATCTTTTATTCCCGGATGTGCACCATCCATTGCTAATACCGGAGTAATGTTAAAACTTAGCAAACTAACAGCCAAAAAGGCCGCAAGTAATCTTTTCATAATAGTTCCTCTTTCTATAGTAGTATTTGTTATATAATTAGCATGCCAATTATATAACATTTCTTAAAATATTTCAACAAATTTTAACAAATTACTTGATTTTTATTATTTATTTGCTAAAATAGACACTGCGAACCGCAGACAGTTAGTTATACAGGTGGCGATACAAGGTGCGAGTCCTTGTCGTAGATGAGAATTTTAGATTTTCAGACCATCTGGATTATAAAAGGGTATCCGGCTAACCGAGGTTACACAGGTCGAAATATTTAAAATAGTATTATGTGTAAGATTTTGCGGTTTATATTAAAACGCAAAGTCTTTTTACTTTGCAAAAAATAAGGTCGAAAAACAAGTTAAACAAAGGAGCAAAGCATGTCAACAAAAGCCTTTAAAAGTGATAAAATCGCTCAAATAAAAGAAAAAGTTGAAAAGGCACAGGTTGCTATTGTTACTGAATACAAAGGTATGTCAGTCGAAGAAATTACCGGACTCAGACGCGAACTTCAAAAAGAAGGCGGCGATTATATGGTAACGAAGAATACATTAGCAAAGTTGGCCGTAAAAGGAACAAATTATGAGATTTTGACAGACTCATTTACAGGGCCTATAGCAATAGCATTTGGCTACGGCGATCAGGTTACCCCTGCAAAAGCTCTGGCAAAATTCATAAAAGAAACTAAAAAAGGCGAAATCTTAGGTGCAGCACTGGACGGCAAACTATTGTCGGCAAACGAAGCAAAAGCATTGGCAAATCTGCCTACAAAAGCAGAAATCTACGCAAAAATGCTCGGTTGTATCAATTCACCTGCATCAGGTATCGCAAACTCTATCAATGCAGTTATGTCACAATTAACAAGAACAATGGCTGCAGTCAGAGATACAAAAACTGCCTGAGCAGTTAAAAACAGGAAATTACTAAAAAATAATAAAAAAGGAGAAAATCATGAGTGTAGAAACTATTTTAACCGAAATTGAAAAATTAACTTTATTAGAAGCTTCCGAATTAGTCAAAGCAATGGAGGACAAATTCGGGGTATCAGCAGCAGCACCTGTTGCAGTAGCAGCAGCACCGGCAGCAGGCGCAGCAGCACCGGCTGAAGATGCAGATGCTGAAGTCAGCTTAATCCTTGCATCGGCAGGAGCTAATAAAATCGCTGTATTAAAAGAAGTCAGAGCTATTACCGGTCTTGGTTTGAAAGAAGCTAAAGACTTAGTTGATAACGCTCCAAAACCTATCAAAGAAGGCATCAAAAAAGAAGAAGCTGCTGAATTGAAGAAAAAATTAGAAGAAGCAGGTGCTACTGTCGAAGTTAAGTAGTTTGCTTCCCTTTTTTTACCTATCAATAAAGGCCGCCCGAATAGGCGGTCTTTATTAATTCTCCTGAAACTGTATTGATGTGGTTTGAACTTTTGTCAGATTTCTGTTGTCTTTTCCCTTTTTGGCGGGAAAAGTATGTGTATTGTTTTTAATATTTGGAGTAGTGATTTGTACCGGATTAATTTTTTATCCCTAATAAAAACATTTGTTGCTGTATCCGTTAAATTCTGTTCCTTTTTTTTCGATTTAGTAAACAAAAATTTCTCCTTGTATGTTGTGATTGTATTTATTTGTTGCTGCCCTAACTCTCATACTTAAATC
>JAJPXE010000035.1 GCA_021205645.1 Candidatus Gastranaerophilales bacterium
CAAAAAAGGTTAGAAAAATGAAATATATCAATTATAAAAAAAATGATTTAAAACAGATACAAATATCAGATTTAAAAATAACATTACCTGATTTGAAGAATATAGGCAAAACACAGACTATAGCAAACAGGCTTATGGAATGGATAGACGATTCTATAAAGAAAAAAACAATCACATACGGCTATTTGCTGCCATCAAAAGCAGAGCTTGCTTATGCGTTCGGTGTAAGTTTAGGGACTATTCAGAACGTACTCAGAATGCTTGAAGATAAAAATTATATCCATTCAAAACAGTGTATCGGCTCTATTATCAAAGACAGGACAGACAATGAACTTGAGATTAGAAAACGAACATCAAAAAAAGATATTGCGGAAAAAAAGATTAAAAACTACATAATAGTAAATAAATTAGGGGTAAATGATGTCATGCCGGTATCCAGACAACTTGCAAGAGAAATAAACATGACGTTAAACACTGTCAGATGTGCCGTTTCTACATTAATCACAGATAATATTCTGGAGTATAACGACAAAAAAGATTTGATAGTCAAAAGTGTAGAATTTATCATTGATGAAAATGCTGATGAAGAAACTCTTGTGAATAAAGTTAAATCAGATTTAAAGAGATATATATGCAAGAATTTTAAAATCGGTGATAAATTACCTGCGCATGATTATCTTGCAAAGGAGTTTAATGTCAGTATGAAAACTATACACAATGCTGTTCAACTGCTTGTAAAGGAGAACATGCTCCTTCCGAGGCGCGGCTCATACGGAACGATTATAACAAATATATCAATGAATGCTTCAATGGAGCCGCGGCGCGAGATGTCGATATTTGCACCCGCTCAGGAAACTGCGTTTTATCATTACCAGAAAATTCAAAACAGGATAAAGAATATCATTTCGGAAAGATATGACATAGGTTCAAAACTTCCTTCAATAAATGAGTTCTCGAAGATGCTTGACATAAGTCCGAACACTATCAGGAAAGCGTTAAACAATCTTGCAAATGACGGAATATTAAGATTTACCAGAGGCAGATACGGCGGTACTTACGTAATAGACATGCCGGAGACTGCGGAGCAAACTTTCAAGTGGCTTGCAGTCAATCCGCAATATGCAAAGAGCGTTTTATAATATCATTCTTGCAGCTCTGTTGAGGTCTCGGCAGCATCACTTTCCGTTTTGTTCTGCTGAGCCTGACGGGTGATGAAGTATATATGATAACTTTCACCGTCTGTATCACACGTCCAATTTACCTGAATATCTTCATCGGTCGTAACCGTGAAAATATTGCTTAACTCGCCGTGGGTTACATTACCGCTTATATGATAACCATCATAGTTTACACCGGATGTCGAAATAAGCATATATGTCTTTGTGCCTGACGGTTTATCTATCTGTACCGATGTATCACCAAATGTGTCAATATTGATTATCAAAATGTCAGGAAATATCTTTTTTATCGCTTTAACGGATAACGTCCTGAAATTAAGGCTGCCGTATACATTATCAAGGCTGCTTATTTGAAGATGATTAGGCGAATATGCATACAATTGACCGGATTTAATAAAGAATTTTGCATTCGGTTCGGGTTTTATAATTTGATTTGTTCTTTTATATTTATAGTCATAGATATCATATCCTTGTTCGGATTGAGCAAGGATAACATCACCTTTTTTGAGAGTTCTTGAAGAATTATATTCTATCCAGCAGTTGTCAGATGAGTTATAAATATACTGATAATTAGCATCTGATTTAAGCTGTATAATATTTTTTCTGACAAGTGTAAAAACATCCGTGAGTTCTGATTTATCTGGTTTTATTGCTTCAAGTGTTTTTTGATATTCATAAGGATACATATTATCAAACTGACTTTCCGATATACCGTTTGCAGATGAGGCAAGATGAGAGAATAGTGTATTCAGTTGAGACAGCGGATATTTCCGTATGAATTTTTTATCGCTTTTTGAGAAAACTTTATTGTTTATGTAAACGGTATTCAATCTGTCTGTGGTGAAAGAATAAATAAGTGTATAAGAAAACAGCAGGTCTTTAACTTCATCAATATATCTGAATTCTTTATTTGCATTCATAAATGTTTCATATTCTCCGATACGTTTTGCAAGTTCAAACGGTTTTATGGCAAGTTCCTTTTGGAATATGCATTGTTTATAATTTTTAGCCCTTAATTTTAAATATGAATTTATATCAGAGGGAAGATATTTCCCGAATTTTTTATAAGTAAATCGGTTATCTTCTTCCAGATGATATTTAGAATAGCTTTCATCGGCAGCAATGGTCAATCCGACCTGTGAGAGGGTTTTTTCATACTGTTTTTTTATTGTTTTAAATTCTTTTTCATCATGCGGAATTGGATATTGAGCATTTTCCTGAAGCAGATTGGTATTATCAAAATTTTGGAGTTTAAGCAGTTCTTTTCTATATTTATCGAATGTTTCAAGTTTAGTATCTGTATTATCATCGGCAACTTTAAGATAAAGTGCCAGAAAATTCTGGATATCTTTCAAGTTATCAACAAGTCCGTTTAGTGTTTCAGGTTGTGAGAGTTCCGGTATGAGCGACGGATTTTCAACATATTGCCGGTATTTCATTCTGTCAAGGTTAAGCATATCACCCGAATAATAGTTTTTATAGAGCAATACGGCAAAAACCGTTAAACAGATAATGAACATTGCCGTAACACCTTTGAGGAAACTCTCTCCGAATGAAAAATCGGTTTTTATATGTTTTTTAACGGTATTTTTTTTATAAGTTTCTTTATAGTAAGAGTGTTGATAAATCTGAGTTTCATCAGAGTTATTATCAGAGTTATTATTATCAAATTTATAACCGCAATATGTGCAAAAATTTGATTGACCATTGATTTGTTTTCCGCAATTTGGACAGAACATATC
>JAJPXE010000206.1 GCA_021205645.1 Candidatus Gastranaerophilales bacterium
TGTTGAATTTTGCCTCACCCCGAATAATCTAAGAAGAAAATTTTTAATTTTTCCGTAAACTCAATTGTTTTTGTTTGAAACGCCGTTTTTGACGATTTTATTTTTGAGTTTAATACCTAAATCCGTTCCGATGCCCATAACACCTGCAAGCAGAGCATACGTTGCAAATCCTTTTGCATTACATTTCTTAACCTTTTTCAACAATTCAGGATTTAACAATTCTTTTGCCATTTTGTTTCCGTGATAAGTTGCCATTCCTTCTTCTATAACAGTTGGCGCAAGTGCCGCTGCGGTTAGTATTCCGGCATTGTCACGGAATTTTGCGACTAATTTGTCATCATCAGTATTCAAATTTCTTATTTTTTCTTCTGTTTTACTCGGAGCCAGTATTGCCAGTGCTGAAATAACACCCGCTGCTTTCATATTATTATTTCTGTGCCGCTGTAAGAAACCGCCGATTTTAGAATAAAACTTATTTTTGGCATGTCCCAGCTCGTGAAAAACGGGAAGCGCAAATTTATCTTTATTATATATGACACTGTTTGTCAGCGGATTAAAATATGCGTTATGTCCTTTCATTGCGCAATATTTCGGCAATGCCATTTCCTTTTTAGCCTCTTTAATATTTTTAGAGATATTCATCCTGTCAATGTTTTTAATTACGGCATCTTCTTCATTTGTCATTTTGGTATTTTCATTTACTCTTTCAAAAACAACTCCCTTTTTATCAAGTTTTGAATTTATCAATGCTTTGTCGGAAGCTTTTTCAAGCACATCTTTTTCCGGCTGAGTTAAATCAAGATTTAATCTGCACATAGAATTCATAAACTCTGTACTGACAGCAGGATGAATATATTTTTTTAACACGTAAGGAACGGCACCTCCGATGATTGTGCCGACAGAATTAGACTCCGATAAATTTCGATTATCTACATTCATTCACTACCTGCTTTCACAACTATTATAAGTAGAATAGAGTAGATTTTTTGTCAATTTTATATAAGTTATTAATAAAAATTTACATAAAATTCAGCCCAAAAAACTTAACAAAATTGTTGCATATATTCTATGTTTTATTTAGAATATCAATACTCACATCCTCGTAACGGTTATGTGCCGTCATTAAGCACCGATACCGGTACAAATATGAAAGGTGAAAATCAAATGGCAAACATTAAATCAGCAAAAAAAAGAGTTCTTATAGCAGAGGCCAATCATCAGAGAAACATGGCTTTTAAATCTTCAATCAAGACTGCTGTCAAAAAAGTTCTTACTCTTGCTCAAGGTGATGACAAAGAAGCTCTAAACACAGCTTTATCAAAAGTTTATCAACTTTGTGACAAAGCTGTTTCTAAAGGCATTTTGCACAAAAACACAGCCGCAAGAAAAAAATCAAGACTTACTCTTGCTGTTAAAAAATTGGCTGAATAACGATTTTTATTAAGAGAGAAAAAGGGACGTGGTTTGTAGAATACAAATTACGCCCTTTTTATTTGTTGCAATTAGGCGGCCCCGTCCATCTAAACAGGTAATTTAATGATATTTGGTTAACAATATTATTTCACGGCTTGCAAGCTTGTTTGTGTTAGTATTTAAGGATAAGAATAAAGGATACTAATGATGATAGATGTACAGAACAGCCGTGATAATCGCGGGGTTGAAATTCAGAAAGTGGGAATAAAAAACCTTGAGCTTCCGTTAATTATTCAAAGGAAAAATGCAGAGAACCAAATTGTATGGGCAAATGCAAGAGCGAGTGTGAGTCTGCCGGCTCACTATAAAGGCACCCATATGTCACGATTTGTTGAGGTACTTAATAACTGGAGAGAAAAAAATCTGCTTGGAGTGGATATTCAGGGTTGTGTGACCGATATAGCGGAGAAGTTAAACGCAAGATGCGGATACTTAAAATTTGATTTTAAATACTTTATAGACAAGGTTTCTCCTGTTACGAAAATAACCGCTCCGATGTGTTATGACTGCTCGTTTGAAGGTATTCTTGAAAATTACGGTGAAGAAGATGAGGAGTATCAATTTTTTCTCGGGGCAAAAGTTCCGGTAACAACATTATGCCCGTGTTCAAAGGAGATATCCGACTATGGTGCTCACAATCAGCGGGCAATCATTGCGGTAAAAGTTGCTTATGAAGAAGATTCGCATATCTGGCTTGAGGATTTAATTGAGCAGGTAGAGAGCTGTTCATCCTGCGGGCTTTATTCAATATTAAAGCGTGATGATGAGAAATATGTCACAGAACATGCTTACAACAATCCTAAATTTGTTGAGGATGTGCTGCGTGATGTAGTTCTGGCACTCAGAAACAATCCGGTTATAGACAGATTTGAGATAGAGTGTGAATCTATAGAAAGTATCCATAACCACTCTGCATGGGCTTATCAGCAGGAGGGCTGATATAAAAAACATATTGTATCGCTGTTTGTTATAGAGTTTGCGAAAAAATCCCCAAATAGCCATGCGAAAACTTTTCCCCTAGCCTTTGCAGGAGAGGGGAAAATTGGTTCTTACCCTATCCTGACGGAGAGGGCAGCAAGACTTGTGTTGCGTATGCCGGTGCTGACAGTGCCGACTTGCCGGAGGGCAAGACGGGCAGGTCAGCACTACGTCGATTTGGTGATTTAGTCTTGCGGGTGAGGTGATAACAATGCAAACTTCGAAATGTAATACATTTACCCCTGCGGGTGAGGTGATAACAATGCAAACCCCGGAATATAATTCATTTATCCCGGGGTGAAGTGATAGCACCCCACCCCTAACCCCTCCCCGGTCGGGGAGGGGGACTTTTCGCGTGAAGTGATTGCCCCCTCACCCCTAACCCCTCTCCCTATAGGGAGAGGGGAAAA
>JAJPXE010000257.1 GCA_021205645.1 Candidatus Gastranaerophilales bacterium
CTTTGTCACGGTATATTTCAGACAATGATTGTAAATATTTGATATTTTGTTTAAGTTTTCCTGCTGTCAACGGATTGGATATTGCGCTTTTATCTTTTGGTGCCATCTTATCTTCAATATTTATACTCGATAACGTTCCAAAAACGGGTTTATTATTAACAATTCTGTCCAGAATTTTATTCTCCTGATTATTGCTATTCAAAAGCATATTTAATGTTATTGTTTCAGGTGTTCTCAATTTTTGCAGATAATTCTTTCTTAAACCGGATAAATTATTGCCTGAATACCCCCAAACAGGTGTTGTATAAGGTTTTTTAAGACCGGCATAGCCGTAGCCCGGGGTATATTCCTTGAAATCATGCGTATTTTCTATATCTTTCAGCATAAATTGTCTTTCAGCATTCAATTCATCATATTTTGATTTTATGAATTTAACTTCACTAATCAGAATAATACCGAATATGAGCAGTGTCAGAAACTGAACAGTTCTGTTAGAAGCCCCGCTGCCGGTCATTATATTTGCAAGTGAAGAGAATGATGAAGCAACAGAATCCTCAACCTGTTCCATTGTATTTAGAGATTTAAATTCAACACTTGAATGGGCTATATTATCACCCTGTATCATAATGTTAACATTGTTCGCTCCGCAAGGCTCAACCATTACATTATCTATCACAGCATTACCGTCAAACTTCGTTGATAATTTATCAGAAATCTCTATATTTTTGAGATTAATAATTATTCTGTTAGAAGATATAATATTTTTTGTCATATATGCGGGTGTTGTTGATGTAAGTTCAACAGTATAAGCATTTGGAGTTGTTTTTACGTTCACACACCTTAATATATTCTCTGCCGCTCCCGCACTTAACATATTTATATTAATAATCACAACCGATATAAATACCGGTATCAATTTCTTCATCTATACCCTCTCTCCAATATACAGGATACCCTCTTTTTTATTCTTGGACATCAATAATTGGTTTAATTTTTATATTGACCGAATGGTCAATATTAGAATAGTAATTGTGAGTATGGTAAATTTATAAATTTTGGGTTTGTGCAATTTCCCCGCAGAGGTGAGAGGGGGTAAATGAATTGTATTCCGGAGTTTGCAAGGGCTATCACCTTACCTGAAAAAAAATTCCCCTCCCCAGACGGGTAGGGAGCGGAGCGGACAGTGCAACTGCTTCGCGAGCGGAGCGGGTGGGAACCAGTTCCCGCTGCCGCTCCCGCAGGAGTGGGCGGGGTACTATTTCTTTTGCTCACCCGGAATAATCCAATCCGAAAAATTTTAATTTTTCCGCAAACTCAAAGATATAGATTAGTTAATCCAGCGGAAACTCTTGACAAAATTTTCACCGTTAATATCGCCGAGTATCTCTGCCATGAACTTGCGTGAGGTCTTATCGGACAGTTCTATACCGGGGATTTTGTTTAAATCATTGATAAAAGTGCTGTCTTTATCAAGGCTTACACCGGGAATTTTATTGAATAACGTGTTTAGTGATATGTTTCCTGCCGCACCGAGAACTGTCGAAATTTTTCTGGATATCTGACCGAATACTTTCATATCAGCTATATTTGTATTAAGGTTCATTTGCCCAGTTATATACAGATTTAAGTCCTTACCGTGAGAATTAATCTCAATAGTTTTAGCAATTCCGTCTTTTATTCTTATTTGTCCGTTTATGCTTGAAAATTGCCCGGCTTTCATAGGGGTAATAATATCTATTATGCCGTTAATAGAGAGGCTTGTAATGCCGCCTTTTATGAGGTTACCCGCTTTGAGCAGATATTCAAGCGAACCGAGTTTTGGCATACGGCCTTTTGTTACGCTGAATGTTCCGTATCCGTTTAAGGTTTCAGTTTGTGTTTTGTCGTTCGTTGCATTACAACTCAGCTCTATTTGACCCGTCAGTGAACCGTGTATTTGGTTAGGCAGGTTTAACAGTGCGATTGTCAGAGTGTTTGCGTTTACTTCTTCCGCATTCAGCTCCATTTTCATAAAGTTGTTTAGCAGATTATACCCAATTTTACCTGTAATAGTGCCGTTTGCCATGTTGAACCCGAATTTTTCAACCGCAAGCTGCATTCTATCATCTAAAGAACACACCGCTTCAAGGTTTGAGGCTTTTATGTTCTTAACCTGAACATTTCCGGCTCGGATCTTTACATCATTAAATACCAGTGAATTTAACAAATCATTTCCTGCACTGTCTGCATCCGGAGCTATTGCGGAGGACAGACCTTTTAACTCCAATTGTTTTAACAGGGTTATTGAATGATTTACATCCAAATCGTTTATATATATCTCTGCACCGTTTATTCGATATGGCGGAGCCGGATTGTTCCTTAACTTTGCATTAACCATTATATAGTTAGATAACACTTCCCCCTTTGTTGTTATAAGGATATTATCCGGCTTGAAATCAAGTGACAGGTCTTTAATTGTTGTGTTAAGATAAGGCATTTCCAGATTACTGACATCAAATTTTCCGATTATTTTGGGACGGTTTGATGTGCCGTTTATTTTTATATCAGATGTAAAATTTCCTGATTTAATTGTAGGTTTTTTGAAGATTATATTGAAAAAATTAGCATTTGCAGGGTTCTCTGTTTTTACGGTCAAATCTTTCAATGCGTATATATTACCCTGTTTTTTAAGCTCACCGTTAACGGATAACAGCGGTAAGATATTCTGTCTGTTATTCTGCGATGCGATGATTTTGTTATAATTGAACCTGTTAAGCTTGATAAGTCCGTCTTTTCTTATATCTGCATCAAGATTGACGGTAATGGGATTTAGTGTGTCACCTGCCGCTGCACCCATATAATATATTCCTGAATTTTCTTC
>JAJPXE010000149.1 GCA_021205645.1 Candidatus Gastranaerophilales bacterium
TAATAAAAATGCGTTATTATTGTTCTGTAAAATAATTTTATTGCGGAGCATATATGGATAATCTGGTTATTTTTGAAAAAGAAACGCAGACAAAAGATATTATACTCGGATATTTGTCTGATTATAATGAGATGTCTGTAGACAGAATTTTTGAAGATTATGATGAGGGGATAAAATATGTCAAAGAAACAAAACCGAAAGCGGTTTTGTTTTCTATGCTTGCCGATAAAGAAAAATCCTTTAAGATGATTAAACGCATATCCGATTTCGGTGTCAACGTCATTGTATTATCAGGAGATTATACAACGGCAAATATTATCCAAACACTCAGATACGGTGCTAAGGATTTTGTTTCAAAACCGGTGTTAAAAAAAGATTTACTCGTAGCATTGATAAAATGCGCACAGGAAGAAGTTAAAGTATTGAAGAAATCCCGTGTAATTTCAGTATTTTCAAACAAAGGCGGGGTTGGAAAGACTGCCATTGCAACAAATTTAGCGGTTGAATTCGCAAAGCTGACCAGAGAAAAAGTTGCTCTTGTAGATTTGAATTTACCAATCGGCGATGTTACGACTTTTTTGGATATAAGGCCGACTATAGATATATCTGAGGTCGTTAATAATGCAAAACAGAGAGATGATAAATTTATACTTGATGCCTGTCAAAAATATAAAGATACGAGTTTGTACGTTCTTGCAGAACCGCCGTATATTGAACAATCACGGTCGCTTACACCTGATCAGGTCGTAAAATTGTTTGAATATTTACGTGATACTTTCTCTTATATTGTGATTGATACGGGTACTAATGTCGATAAACTCAATATGACTATTCTTGAAAATTCCGATATTGTCATGCTTGTAACCATTGTTAATCTGCCATTGATACGTAACTGCCAGAGATGTTTGGATTTGTTTGAGAATTTGGAATTCCCCGCTGAAAAAACAAAAGTTATTATAAACAGATATCTCGAAAATGATGAGATAACGGTTGAAGATGTTGAAAAAACATTGAATAAACCTGTTTATTGGAAAATACCGAATAATTACTTCACAATAATGTCATCTATAAATAAAGGAATACCGCTATCAGAGGTGAACGAAAATTCAAATATAACCGAAAGTTTTGTTGAGCTGGCATCAAAACTCGCTGATGATTTATTTAAATCCGAATTCGGGCAGTAACTCTTATTATTAAACTTTTATTCCGCTGTTTTTTGTTATAATATGAATAAAAAAGGCAGATTATGAAAGCTATGGGTTTAAACAAAGAAGAATTACTTGATTTATATAATTCGGATTTAGCGGTTTTATTGGAATTATCATCACAGTTCATGTCTGATAAAATAGAATTTTGTTCGCTTGTAAATGCCCGAAACGGAAAATGTTCCCAGAATTGTAAATATTGTGCCCAGAGCAGCCATTATCGCACGGATATAGAAACATATCCGCTAATAGAAAAAGAGCAGGTTATGCAGGCGGCACTGGAGGCAAAAGAATACGGAGTTAATCATTTTTCGATAGTAACCTCCGGCAAGACTCCGGAAGAAGAAAATTTTGACAAAATTCTTGAACTTATTAAAGAGGTTAATAAAGTGGAAGGTTTGAGCAGTTGTGCATCAATCGGTATTTTGAACGAAGAAGATGCCAAACTGCTTGCGAAATCCGGTCTTAAGCGATTTCACCATAATATAAACACTTCAAAATCATATTATCCGGAAGTTTGTACAACACACAGCTGGCAGGATAGGTTAAATACCTGTAAATTAGTCAAAAAATACGGAATGGAGCTGTGCTGCGGAGTAATTCTCGGTATGGGCGAAAATATAGAACAGCGTGTTGAAATGGCAATGGAGCTCGCAGAAATTGAACCCGAATCGATACCGATTAATATTTTAATGCCGATACCGGAAACTCCGTTTGAGAACTACTTTGATAAAATAGATGAAGAAAATATATTGCGTACACTTGCAATTTTCAAGATAGCAAATCCTAAATCCGTGCTGCGCTTTTGCGGGGGCAGAATGAGGTTATCAGAAAAAAATCAGGAGCTTGCATTGCAGACCTGCGTAGAGGGTATTTTGACAGGGAACTATCTGACAACAACCGGTAAAAGTCCATCTGATGATATAAAAACAGTGACAAAACTCGGTAAAACTCTGCTAAAATAACAATTTCATCTGGTATATGAGGGTGAGGCAAACTCAAAAGATTTTATAAGCCTTAAAAACACTTGATTTTTATTATTTTTTAAAGTATTATGAACCTGTTACACAAGCATTGAAGGTGGTGAAAAATAAATGCCGGAAGTTAAAGTTGGCGAAAACGAAAGTATTGAAGTTGCTCTCAGACGTTTTAAAAAGAAAATTCAAAAAGCAGGTATTCTTTCTGAAGTCAAGAAGCGTGAGAGATATGAAAAGCCAAGCGTAAAAAGAAAACGCAAATCTGAAGCGGCTCGCAAACGTAAGTCTTAATCAGAATTAAAATAATAAAAAAAGGGAACCTTTCAGGTTCCTTTTTTGATTGTTTTCCTTTTCCTATAATTTTCTCGTTCCTAAGTTACGCCACAAGCTGTGCCAATAATCGTTTGGAGTCTTTCACCGACTCTTTGACAAAACCTTTAAACAATTCGCCCAACGGTCGTTTGTCTATGCTGTCAAATACATGATATATCGGGTCTTTTGCGTTACAAAATCTCATTTGCCTGTCTTTGCGATTTAAATAAAATCTCGCAAAATCATCAGGTATCTCCAATGTGCCTACAGGTTTTTTATTACGTTCTACCGCATTTCGCTGCATAACAATTTCTCGCTTTCTCTCTCATAAATATTTCTTATGTATATATAAAGTATTTATA
>JAJPXE010000196.1 GCA_021205645.1 Candidatus Gastranaerophilales bacterium
CAGTAATGTTGAACCTGCTGTACTTACAACAGAAAGCATAAAAAATATAAGCAAAAATATTTCAAATATTTCACATTTCAGTTTGTCATCGGGTGTAAAAACAATCCTTACAATGGTTAACATTACCGTGCAAAGTGCAAAATAACCGATTATGTCGGAATTCATAAAAGTAGAAACTATAAAGGTTAGTAAAATAAACACAAAAATAACTTTATCAATATTTTTGAGTATTGTGCTGTTCTCATAAATATAACCGGTGTTTTTATGAATAAAATCAAGCAGATTATTAACTAACATAAATTAAATTTATTCTCCGGTTTCTTCTAAAAATTTCATATCAGATACGGAACCGGTAAATTTATACATTTTACCCTCCAGTGTAATTGGCATGCCCATCTTAATTTTGTTTCCGCCGACAACAGCACCGTCTTTTGTTATATGAGCTTTGTCCGTCACTCTTACGACAATATCGTATGTGTCATACTGCCCTTCATCAACGGCAACAATGTATCCTTTCGGACTCTTGAGCGGCAATACAACTTTTTTAGGCATAAATTTTACTCCGATTATATCCAAATCACTGTACGGAACATTACGGATACTTATAAAAGTTTTTTCTCCGACTCTAATCGGGCATTCGTCCGATGATAATGTAACACTGCGTAAAAATACATCAAATTCTATTTTAGAAGTCGCCTCAATCTGCTTTGAGGCGGTTGAGTGCATTTGCTTTGCGGTGATTATTCCCACAAATACAGCAAGTATAAGACCTGCAATTATAATAATATCTACAATTTTTTTATTCATTATATTCTCCGATTTCAATAGTTTCCAGTTTTTTGCGGTTTTGTTCTATAAATTCCACCAACTCATCAATTGTAGTGGTAGCACAGCCAAATTGTTTGATTACGATACCTGCAGCAATATTTCCTATAATAGCCGCATAAACAGACTCCGCACCGCTTGCAAGTGCAAGTGAATATAATGCCGTGACTGTATCTCCCGCACCCGTAACATCAAAAACTTTTGACTTATTAAATACCGGTATCACCGTCATTTTTTTGCTGCCGGTAATAAGTGCCATTCCCTCAGCACCGCATGTAATCAGAACACACTCTGCATTAGTATCGCTCAAAAGCTTTTTGCCCGCTCTGTATAAATCTTCTTTTGATTTTATAAAAAATCCGACCTGTTTTTGAGTATCAGGCAGATTAGGGGTCATTGATGTTACCCCTTTATACTTTTGCAAGTCTTTTTGTGCATCAACAATTATTTTTTTGTCATATTTTTTACTCAGTGTAATTGCAGTTTCAATAACCTTATCAGTTAATGTTCCTATATGGTAATCGGAAAGTATAACTGCATCATGAGCCGGAATAGCTTTTTCAAGCTCTTTAATAATTTTTTGTTCGGTTTGAGCCGAAATCGGTTCTGAACTCTGCCGGTCAATCCTGACAATCTGTTGGGTTATGGATTGAAAACAAGAGCCGGATATTCTTGTTTTTGTGATTGTTTTTCTTGTTTTATCGGTTACGAGATGAGAACAGTCAACACCTGCCGACTCAAAAGCCCCTCTTAAATCATTAGCCTGATAATCATCTCCGACAATTCCGACCACACTCACTTTCCCGTGATTTATTGCTGAAACGTTATGTGCCGCATTAGATGCAGCCCCTAGTATAAGATTTGTGCGGGTATGTCTTAATATCAAAACAGGTGCCTCTCTTGAGATGCGTTCCGTATCACCGTATACCATCTCATCAAGTGCCAGATCACCAACAACAAGCAGCTTCGCTTTAGCCAGACCTTTAGTATATTCCAATAGCTTTTCTATCTCTATTTTCATGCTCTCTCCAGGGCTTATTTACATATCCGATAAGGGTATTATAAAACAAAAATACGAGTAATAAAATAGTTAGTTTATACAATTTATGAAATTCGCATAAACTGTCTGCCTTACAAAATTAAGAAATATACTCTTTTGTTGAATTTTCTTCCGAGGGGGTCTTTTCTAAAGCATGTTTTTCAACCGATGCCGTTTCTTGATTGCTCTCATCGCTGCTAACCTTTGTAAGCGCATGCTTTGCAGCATAATCTTTTGCCGTTGTTCTTTGAGCAATTGCATCACCTATCTCGCTTCCGATTGCAAATGCGGAACAAGATGCCGCAATAAATCCTAATCCCTTAATTATTCCGCCAATCTTTCCTGACGGAATTTTACTCAAAAATTTATTTGAGCTGCAGAATTTCTTTATTCCATCAGCGGTGTTGTTCAATAATTTATATTTTTTATAAGTAGCTTCAGAACCTTTATTCAATCCGAATAATGTCTTGTATGCACTTTCTGCCGCAAACATACCAGTCATTGCCCCTGCTTCTTTTAGCATCGCTGATTTTTTATCATCAGAATTATAAACCCGCACTCCGCTTGCTACAACTAAAATCGGATTTACCATTTCCGAAACAATATTTATGCCCTTGCACGCACAATCAAATGCTTTACTTGTGCTTCTTGCTGCTTTTATTGACTCAGAAATATCGTTTAAGCAATTGGCAACTTTTCCTGTATGACCGTGTGCAAGCTCCATTGCTCCGCTTGCGGAATTTCTCATCTGCAATATAGAAACCAATCCTCTTTCTTTATTGTCCGTGCGTAAGCTATCATAGGCTTTATCACCGTTCATGAAACTAAATATACACATTCTTAAAGGATTAGCAATTCCTGCCGCCATACACAATACCTTCATAGATAATTAATAACACACATCTATATAAAGTGTTTTTTTTTTTTAAGGTTGCGTTTTAAAATAAAATCTTTACAAAAATTAAATAATGAAAAAATTAGATATAC
>JAJPXE010000152.1 GCA_021205645.1 Candidatus Gastranaerophilales bacterium
ATAAATAGGAGTGCAGTTTATGGTTGATATTGAAAAATTAACGAATTATTCAAAAGAGATACTTTTTGCAGCTGGTGCATGTATGAGTAAATACAAGAATGCACAGATACAGCCCGAACATATCATGCTTGCAATGATACAGGATAAAGGTATTGCAAAAGATTATCTAAACGAACTTAAACTGATAAACGAGGATTTTGTAAAGGCTATTGTTTATCAAATTCAATCATATCCGACATTATCAAATATACCTGCAAGTAATCAAATATATCTGTCTGATGAAACCCAAAAACTACTTTCTATCGCTGAACAGCAGGCACAGGAATTTAAAGATGAATTTGTCAGTATAGAACAGATAATATTAGCAATGACAAACCTTGCAGGGAGCAATATACAAAAACTTTTAAAAGCATATAATGTAGCAGACCGTCAAGTTTTGAATGCGATGAAGAAAATCAGGGGGAATAAAAAGGTGGATAATAAAAATGCGGAAGATAATATGCAGGCTCTGGCAAAATTTTCGACTGATTTGACCGAACTGGCAAAAAAGGGGAAATTGGACCCTGTTGTAGGCAGAGATGAAGAAATTCGCCGAATTATTCAGGTTTTAAACAGGAGAACAAAAAATAATCCTGTTTTGATAGGTGAGCCCGGAGTAGGTAAAACAGCGGTTGTTGAGGGCTTAGCCCAGCGTATAATACGCGGTGATGTACCGGAAAGCTTAAAAGATGTCAAACTTTGTGCACTTGATTTAGGGGCACTGGTTGCAGGAGCAAAATTCAGAGGTGAATTTGAAGAACGCCTGAAAGCAGTTCTAAAAGAAGTTGAAGACTCTAACGGTCAGATAGTACTGTTTATTGATGAAATCCATACAATAATCGGTGCCGGTGCAACAGACGGTGCGATGGATGCCGGGAACCTTTTGAAACCAATGCTTGCAAGAGGGGTGTTAAGAACAATCGGTGCTACAACAATTAACGAGTATCGAAAGTATATTGAAAAAGACCCTGCTTTTGAACGTCGTTTTCAGCCGATTATGCTTGATGAACCGGGGGTTGAAGATACAATAAGTATTTTAAGAGGGCTTAAAGAAAAATACGAAGTGCATCACGGCATAAGAATACTCGACAGTGCCTTGATTGCAGCGGCAAAACTCTCTGACAGATATATTACAGATAGGTTTTTGCCGGATAAAGCTATTGACTTAATTGATGAAGCAGCTTCCTCGCTGCGTATCGAGATAGATTCCATGCCGGAAGAAATAGATAAAATGCTCAGACAAAAAATTCAACTTGAAATTGAACGCGAAGCCCTTAAAAAAGAAACAACCCCTGAAGCACAGGAAAAAATAGAGAAATTATCAAATGAGATAAATTCACTGGAAACCGAAATTTCAAAACTAAAAGCTCAATGGGAAACGGAGAAAAATTCAATAACCGGCGAGGCGGCTATTAAAGATGAAATAAATAAGGTTAAGACTAAAATTGCGGAAGCTGAACGAAATACAGATTTGCAAACGGCTGCCGAGCTAAAATACGGCAAATTACTTGAATTAGAAAAGAAACTAAATTCTATACAAGGTAAAGAGAAGGTCAAAAATCAGCTTTTAAAAGAAGAAATTGATGAGGATGATATCGCGGAAGTTGTAAGCAAATGGACAGGTATTCCGGTAAGCAAGCTGATTGAAAGTGAGATGGAAAAACTTCTCAAAATGGAAGATTATCTTCACATGCGTTTAATCGGTCAGGATGAGGCAGTAGAAACCGTATCCGATGCAATACGGCGTGCTCGTTCCGGACTAAAAGACCCTAATCGTCCGATAGGAACATTTATCTTTCTCGGGCCGACAGGTGTCGGAAAAACTGAACTTGCCAAAGCACTTGCAGAGTTTATGTTTAATAATGAAGATTCACTTATAAGAATTGATATGAGCGAATACATGGAAAAGCATAATGTATCCCGTCTTGTTGGTGCGCCTCCGGGGTATATCGGATATGAGGAAGGCGGTCAGCTGACTGAGGCTGTAAGACGGAAACCGTATTCTGTAATACTGTTTGACGAGATTGAAAAAGCACACCCCGATGTGTTTAATATAATGCTTCAGCTCTTTGATGACGGGCGTTTAACCGATTCAAAGGGGCGAACGGTCGACTTTAAAAACACGATTATAATTATGACAAGCAACATCGGCAGTGAGATTATTCTTGAAGACTCGCTAAATATGGCACTTTCAGAGGGCAGCTTTGAAAATACCAAAGAAAAGGTTATGCAGGTTATGCGTGAACGTTTCAAGCCAGAATTCCTTAACAGGGTTGACGAAACAATATTCTTCAAGGCACTAAACCTGCGTCAATTATCAGCAATTGTTGATATACAGATGGAGCACTTAAAGACACTGCTTAATGATAGAGAACTAGAGGTTTCCATAACGGATGATACAAAAGAATTTCTTGCAACACGCGGATTTAACCCTGTTTATGGTGCAAGACCGCTTAAAAGAGTTGTAAGACAGCTTGTGGAAAATCCGCTGTCAAAAGAGATTTTATCAAATAAATTTAAAAACGGTGATAAAATTTTAATTGATTTAAAAAATGATGAAATTTATTTTGAAAAAAAATGATTTAATTATCTTTACTAAAAACCATTTTATGGGAATATATCGCTACGATATATTCCCATAATTTTATAGGTATAACGTTGCCGTTGAATGTAACACAATTAGTATTGTGTTACATTCAGTGAAAGGGGGTAAAAGTGGTAAAGCCTTTTTTCCCTCTCCTTTTGGGGAGAGGGCTAAAACCGAATTCTCCCTCCCCAACCGGGGAGGGGTTAGGGGT
>JAJPXE010000157.1 GCA_021205645.1 Candidatus Gastranaerophilales bacterium
TAACTAAGCGGTTTTCAGCTACATTAGCTGTTATACCGTGAATAATTCAGGCTTATTCTGTTTCTATTGAGAATGAATGTAGATTCGGTTTTACAGGAGAGAATAATATGTATATTGCACATTCGCGCAGAATAGAAAACAATATCGGAGTAGAAAGACAATCCATGCTAAGTCATCTGGAAGAAACAGCCGAAATTGCAAATCAAAGACTGTATTGTAAAGAATATGAGCATCTGATAAAAACAGCGGCAGTATTACATGATATGGGGAAATATTCGGCTAAGTATCAGGAATATTTACGAAAAATTGAAAAGGGAGAGCCGGTTGTCCGAGGAAGTGTTAATCATACATTTGCCGGAGCAATTTATATTTTGGAAAAGTATCATTCCGGTAATGATTATGAGCTATTGACAAGTGAAATGATTGCATATGCGGTCGGAGCGCATCATGGACTGTTTGATTGTGTAGATACACAGGAAAGAAATGGATTTCAGCATCGCCTGGATATAGATCGGGATGATCTGGAGTATGAATTGACAAAAAAGAGATTTTTTGAGGATATCAAAGAACAATGGATTGAACAGGAATTTCAAAAAGCTGTAGAGGAAGTTACAGACTTTTACGATGCATTGCAGGTTTATTTGAGAATGTTCCCCTCCCATGAGAAAAGAGAAAAATTAAGAGAAAAAAAGTTTACGATAGGACTGTTTGTTCGTATGCTAACTTCAGCCATTATGTATGGAGATCGCTTGAACACGGCGGAATTTATGCAGGGGCAAGAGCATGAGTTGAAGATAATACAAAAAGAATTTTGGAGTAGACAAGTTGCGTATCTGGAGAAAAAATTGACGGATGAATTTTCCGGAGTGGTTCAGACTCCCATTAACGAGGAAAGGCAAAGAATATCGGATAACTGTAAAGAGTTTGCAGGTTATGGAGATGGAATCTATAAAATCTCAGTTCCTACTGGAGCGGGGAAAACACTCAGCACATTGAGATATGCCTATCATCTTGCGGAAATGGCGAAAAAACAGAGGGTGATTATGGTCATTCCCCTTTTGAGTGTCTTGGAACAAAACAGGAAAGTAATACGCGATTTTACAGAGGCAAAAGATGAGATAGGTGAGCATCATTCCAATGTCGTGGTAGAAACCGAAGAACACCTGGATGAATTAAAGAAAAACCAGCTGGTCAGTGAATTTTGGGATGAACCTGTTATCATTACGACGATGTATCAGTTTTTGATGAATCTTTTTTCAGATAAGACGACCAGTATTACGAGAATGAGTAGTTATGCAAATAGTGTGATCGTATTTGATGAGATACAAAGCCTTCCTAAAAAAGATATCAATATGTTTAATATGGCGATGAATTTCCTGTATCAGTTTTTCGGTACAACGATTCTGCTTTCATCGGCGACGCAGCCGGAACTGGGAATGACTAAATATCCGATTCATTATACAGAGCCATTTGACGTGATTCCGAAGTCAGATAAAATGAGGATGATATTTAAAAGAACAGAGGTGGATTTGTCGAGATGGAAGGAACCGATGAGTGCGGGAGAAATATGTGATTTTAGTATGAATATCATACGAAACACAAGTTCTCTTTTGATTATTTGTAACACGAAAACAGAAGCAAAAGAGATCTACAGAGAACTCAAAGCATTCGAAACGGGGGACAATTATAAATTATTCCATTTATCCACTGCTATGTGTCAGAAGCATCGTGAGGAGAGATTAATTGCAATCGAGGAGAAGCTGACGGGGTGTGAGAAAGGTAAAGTCATTTGCGTTTCTACGCAAATGGTAGAGGCAGGTGTGGATTTCAGTTTTGAGACGGTTGTGAGAGTGATGGCCGGACTTGATAATCTGATTCAGGCAGCAGGGAGATGTAATCGTAGCGGAGATTTTGGGCATATATGCAAAGTATATCTGATTCGATATAGAGGGGAAAAACTGATCCACCTGGATGATATTAAACGGGCTCAGGATTCCATGATTGATTTATTGGTTGAATATAAGAAGCATCCGGAAAAATTCCAGAACGATATCTGTGGAGAAGAAAGCATAAGCTATTTTTATCAAGCTTTGTTTCGAGATTATGAGCAGGATGGACTATTTGATTACAAAATTAATAAGGCTGCTGATACACTGCTGGAACTATTATCTACAAATAGCAAGTATTCAAAAAGAAATCAATCGAAAAATAATTTTTATTTACGACAGGCATTTAAAGAGGCGGGACATCAGTTCAAAGTATATGATGAAGATACTGTAGATGTAATTGTTCCGTATAAAGAGGGGACGGAGATTATCACTGAACTTTATACGGAAAAGGCATGTCGGGATATGGGATATCGGAAACAACTGTTTCGACGGGCTGGCAAATACGCAGTCCGACTGTGGAAAAATCAGCTGGCTATGTATATTGAGAAAGGAATTGTTCTGCGAAATAATAATGTAAGTGACTTTTTTACGCTTGATCCTTCATATTACAAATATGAGGAAAAAGGAAAAGAGGATATTGGTTTTGATGCAGATCAACCTGACTTTGAAACTGATGACTGGATGAAGTAAGAGGAGGACAGAGGTTAATCCGGAAATAGGTTTTTATTCCCGGATTAGCAAATGATAAAGATATTTTTTCAATCCACGCTATTTGCGACATAGTTTATTATAGATACTATGATAAATTTGTCAAGGGCGAAATATAAAACCTTAAATTATAAATATATTGAAAATTATTTATTGACAATGAATTCTTGTTGATGTAACATGTACTTAAGAAAGGGGGTACGGCAGAATGGTTCATGATAATTT
>JAJPXE010000231.1 GCA_021205645.1 Candidatus Gastranaerophilales bacterium
GGGGAGGGAAAACTTTTCTCGGGTGAGGTGATTTACATGCGTGAGGTGGTATCCCCCGCCCTCTTCGGATGGGGTTTGGAAAAGCTAAAAGCCCTCTCAGGACGAGAATTATAATAAAACCGATAAAATCCATAAAAAACTTTGTATATTTTTGTAACAAAATGCCAGTTGGTATAGCTGTTTTACTAAAGATTTTCACTGTAGATGCCGTATCTAAAAGTAACACAATTATTGTGTTACTTTTGAAAGGAATAAGTGTGGGACTGTCAATAGAAGAAAAAGTTCAAGCATACATCGACCGACATCCGAAATTCAGAAACAAACCGCTTGATGAGGTTATTACCGTTATGCTTCAAGACGGTTCTCTATCTGGTGTGGAATTTGAGGAAGATGAAAAATACTCTATTTTTGGAACAAAAAATAAAGATAAAATCGGTGACGGTCTTGAAATTAAAAACAAAAAACACAAACAAAAGACAGAAACTGTAAAGAACCAATCAGCGGAGACTGCACAAAAAACGAAAGAGGAGATGACTCTTGCAGAGGTAATCGGCTCAAGGCATAAAAGTGTATCGGATAATCTTCAAAAAACGGAGAAAAACAACGGATTTTTCGGTAAAATCTGGAGCGGATTTAAAAACCTGACGGGTATCGGCGATTCTTCAAATAAAGTCAAAAAAGCACAAAAACATGAACAGGAACTGATTGCACAGCTAGACGGAGTAAATAAGTCAAAAGCATTTGAGGAGCTGACGGGGGTAGAATACAGTAAAGAAAATGAAGAAAAATTCAGGAACGGAGAAATAAAACTCGAATCTGAAACGGCTCTTGAGGGATATACTGAAGGTCAGGAAATGGCAGCAGATGTGGGTGGTGATATAGTTTCGGGTATAGCGGCAGTCGGTGTCTACAGTCTTTTAATAGCGGCAGCCCCTGTGACGGGCGGCGCATCTGTTATATTGGGTTTTGGAGCAGCAGCGGCTGCCGGTGCCATGGTTAAGTCGGGTGTAAAGGCTCTGGATGCGGCTGTTGGCGGAAGAAAATATACAAGTTTTGGTCATGATATCGTAACGGGCGGGTTCAGCGGAATGCTTGCACCGTTTACGGGCGGTCTGGGCGGAGCCGCAGGAAGATCGGCTGCTAAAGTATTAGGCTTGCAGGCTGTTAAATTTGCAGGAAAGGAAACTGCGGAAGAAACAATAAAAACAGGATTTAAAAGCGGTTTTAAACGTGCTTTGTTAAATCCGACGGGGTATAAATACACGGGCGGAAGCATTCTAAAAAAAACAGGAGCTTATGCAACAGAAGCAGCAGCAGATGGTGCACTCGGGGGTGGAATTGATACCGCATTCAGGACAGCATACGATGGCGGCAGTGCATCTGACACGGCAAATGCTGCCGTTCAGGGTACTCTAGGCGGATTGTTACTTGGACCGTTGATGAGTCTTGGCTTTAAAGGTCTGGGCAAGCTCGGACATTTCGGCGGGAAAAAAATTAAGAATAGTTCTTCACAATCATCAGTCGCAGCAAAAAAAACCGGTGCCGGAACAAAAACAGAAGAAGTAAGAACTAAAACTAAAGCGGGCGAAACAGCCGAAATGCAGGCAGATGCTCCAGCAGCAGCATCACAAGGAAACAAACGCCCTGATATCGGAGAAATCAAAGATAGGTTCAATATTCGGGATGTATTAAATGAAACACAGTTGAAGAAAACAAGTTCACAACTCATAATCATTAAAGACGGTAAAAAAGTCTTGACAGATGAAGGTGACAATCTCATTAAAAAGACCGCCGCTAAGATAAATGAAATATCAAAACAAAATGAAGCCGGTATTATTGAAATCATGAAAGAAATGGGGCTTACAACCGATAAAACAAATTCCCACAGAAGTAAAGGGGGGCAAAGTCTTTATGATAAAATCAAAAACAAATTACTCACATCGGATACTATGACACTGGAAAAAGCAATAGATTCAGTATGGGACGGTGTCGGAGTCAGAACTGTTGACCCTATTCAAAATTTTGCTTCTCATCCCGGTGTAAAAAAATATATTGATACTGGGGATATGAAAACAGCTCTGCAAAAAGCTGTTGAACTGGAATCCGATTACGTTTTTAAAGGTTTGATGAAATACATTGATTCTGCTGCAGAAGGAACAAATAAAGTTAAATTGACAAGAATATCAAACTATATGGGTGAGGACGGAATTCCATACTTTACGGAAAAACAGCTCAAACAACTTAAAATGTATGCTGCATCAAAAAAAGTAGATTTACCGGTTATAGAAAGGGTTGCAAATCCGTTTGAAGCAGAAGCTGTAAAAACTACTAAAAAAGCAAAATCAACTACTCAGGTTAGAGGCTCCGGCTACACCGCCCTGCAAATGAATTTTGAGACAAAAAACGGTTTTATCTATGAATGGCAGTATAGAGGCTCTAAGCTGAACAATTTTGCAGAGGGCGAACATATACCTTATGATTTGAGGACAAATAAAGATATTATCGGCACTCATGCAGAATTAACAAGGCTTTATCAGCCTATGAAAGAACTTTTGAGTAATAAAACAAAAATAACTGATGAAATGTATGAAGAATACAATCATTATTTAACAGCTCACTATGAATATTTAAGATTAGCAGAGCTCGGTTTTAATGACGGTTTAAATCCGCCGAAACTGCCCGATGGATTTGATGCAAGATTGAGAGCCGAAAACCTTGAACTTCTCCATGAGATTGCCGAAAAAATAAAGAAAAATCCTGAAAAAGAAACAGAACTGCTTAGCGAATATAATTCACGGCTTGTCCATAACACAACAGAAAACACAACCGCCAACTCATATACTCTGGCTGCAAGGCAAAGACAGCAAAACAAAGTCATTGACAGATACGAAGCCGGTGTAAGACTTGGAGAAATTCGTGAAGGACAAGAAAATATAGGCAAACAGTATTCATCATTGCTTATCAAAGCTTGCAGAGATGAGTCGGGTCAAATAAAAGACAGTCTTGTTAGGGTTGCGGAAAAACTTCAACAAATGGGCGGCGATGACTTATCTATAGCAAACTTTATTAAAAAAGTTAAAAAAGGAAATACTGATGAGGCTATAGCTGCCATTGACAATCTAAAACAAGCTTATCCTGAATTCAATTCAAAAACAATCGCAGGCATACTGGAGATTTCTGCTGACAATAACGGTATTATTGATAAGGTAAAAGTCAAAAAAGTTTCAAAATTCTTTAATGAAGCAGGCGTTGACATTGATGTCATTAAAAAAGTTTACGAAAAAACTGAAAAATCTTCAACAAACAGCATCAAAATCCAAAATGCAATGAAAGAAATTTTTGCCGAATTTAACTCCAACAAAATTGGCACAATGAAAAATACAATGTCTTTAAATTCAATAATAGAGCAATGTTTTGATAGAAGCGGAAAACTTGACAATAATGCGGTTGCAATATCTAAAAAGCTTTTGAGCATTAGATCCGATTTCTCAGAAATAGAAACTATTATACAGCTTGCAAAGGATACTGAAACCGGTGCTGTTCCGCCAAATTATATTAGCTTTATAACTAAAATCATTGATAATTCCGATGTTAATAATTATAGAGCGAATACAGTTTCGCATGTACTGACAGGAGTAACAAACTTTTTAAGAGTATTTAAAAAAGATTCATCAGGGAAATGGCAAACAAGCATTTCTCAAGAGTCTGTAGATTTCTTCAAAAAAGCACTGACAGAATTAAAGTCGCCTGACAATACCGATTTCCAGACATTACAGAAAACCGCAATAATTCTGAATAGTTGTAGGACTTATGACGGTATCGGAAATCCGGCATTTAAAGATTATTATTTTTATGCGAAGCAATTGCATAATCGTTTTAAATACACACCAAATGCAATAAAAGAAGTGATGAGTCATGCACGTAAATTTAAAAATCCTGATGACGTGATAAAAAAAATACACAGCACTATATCTCAAATTATACCGGCAAATGAACATAGAAATATTACAGGTATTGATATAAAAATTGAAGCCGGAGTAATAAAACGCCGGTTGACATATAAAGACGGAACAACAAAAATTGTTGATTTTGATATGAAAACTATGGGGCAAATTGGCACCTCAGACATCCAAAAAAGCGAAAGACACGGTCGAAACATTGTTGTGCAAAATGATACAAAAAGAGGTCAGCAAACAATAGTAAAAACCCGAGCAAAAGAAAATCAGACAACTATACAGCCCTCAAAAACAAAAAAATACGGCTCAAAGGAGGAAACGATAATTATACGAGATCCTAACACCGGTGAAACAACAGGTATTGAATACTTGAGAGATTCCGATGTGCCGGGCGTGTTTAATATCCAGTTCCGTGACGAAACAAACGGCGGAAAAACTAAATTACTTTCATCCGCTCAAAGAGATAAATCAGGTAACACATTGATTGAAAAGAATTTCCAATCTCTTGACGGAACAGAAACAAATTATTGGTATACAGAAACAAAAGACGGAAACTATCATAGTACCTACAAAATAACCGATACGGACGGCAATGTTCTGCTTGATGAAACAAGAGTTTTGAACAAAATAGATGAACAACACTATGAATACAGTTATAACGGTAAACAATATTTTACTGAAATTGATGAAAACAATATCCTTACAGTAACAGATAACACAGGCAGAACCGTCCGGTTTGATTTGGACGAATTTAGTCTAAATAATATGAATAACAGTAATTTTGTTGAGTTGTTTAAACGTATACCGCCGCACGAATTTTTCCATATGAAACAAACAAATACCGGCAGCATAGGAGTTCAAAACATTAAATACAACGCTCATTATATGCCGGGTACAAATATTATTGAGCTGGGTGAAGGAGAACAAGTTTTATCAACACTGCTGCACGAATACGGACACAATAAAGATTGGCGGCTTGTTGATAAACAACATATTTTGCGTGATAATCCTGAATTTCTGGCTGTATACAACAATGAAAGAGAAACATTTGTTAAATCATTTGCAAACACTCAAAGAGATTATGTATCTTACTTTATAGACCTTGATAAAATAGGCGGCAGAAAGAATCAAGGAGCCGCAGAAACCATTGCCGAAGCGAATATGTTAACCGGAGCTCCGTCCGGACTCCGTGTTATGAGGGCATATTATCTGCAAAGATATTTTCCAAAAACAATTGCTTATATTACTAAACACATTAATCCTGAAATCTATAACCAAACCTGGTAGAATAAAATTAAAAAATTATGTATAATAGGAGAATATTATGAACTATAACAATGTATCAAATGTAAAATTCAACGGTATAAACGGAGTAAATAAAGTTGGAGATAATGACATGACATTTCAGGAACAGGTTGATGAAATGCTCGGCAAGATATCTGAGCGTGCGGAACTTGAAGTGCCGGAATACGGTGACTTTGCTCCTGTTATGGAATTTTTCCCTAACCTTGATAAAGATACTGATGTCAGCAAATACGGTCTAAAAATATACAAGATGCCGAAAGATATCGTAAAAGACCCGAAACAAAGATATGTTGAGGCTGCCGTCTATATGCCGGCGGGCGATTATAAAGCTGATAAGATTGTTGCGATGGGTCATAAAAATGAAATATTAAAAGCTATTAATTCCCCCGAATTTCCGGAAAAATTAAATCAGGCATACCGCGAGCTGCTTAATATCATTGAAAATCAGTAAACAAGTATGTGTGTGTTTTTATTCTACCGCAAACTTAAATACAAATTTCTATCATAAAAAATATGCGGCTCATTTGAGCCGCTTCATAAAAATTTCTCCCATTAATATATCTTTATTAATCAACGATATTTATTATACCTGTTTGATTTATCTCAACCGGTTTATTTAAATGTTTGATATAATCACTGATAAGTTTATCTTCACTGAAATCAAATTTTTGTTCGGCTTCATCCAGATGATTTAGTGATGGTATTCCGTCTCCTCCGCTTAGTATAAAATCATCTGCAGCGACTCTGTAAACTTTATTCGGATCCGGGTTATTAACATCTACCGGTGTTTCATTTCCGGCTCTATCGGTATAGGTCATACTCAACAGCTCACCTGTATCTTTTTTAACAGAATATTTCAGTCCGGCCGCATATATTAAGCCGGGTTTGCCGTTCTTGTCCGTTACGGATTTACATCCTGCTTTGATACCGTCTACTAAATCTTTTTCATTAATCGGACAAATAACCATTCCATCTCCAAACGGAGAAATTGCTTTTACATCTGATGTATCAATCGCACCCGTTTCAAACGAGTTGCGTATATTTCCCGCATTTACAATCCCTATATCGACATTTAATTCGTTTCGTATCGCTTCCGCTACGAAATTGGCATGTGCGCTTTCTTCGCTTAACCTCTGTTTAGGTGCCGGAATTACCGATTTTATTACTCCTAATTTTTCAGGTGTTCCTATTATATCGTCAAACAGTTTTTTATAAATAAGGTTTTTATGACGCTTGCTTGTGTCATACAGGGTGTTTGTAGCGTTTATTATAACACCGTCTTTGTCAAATACTAATTCGCTTTTACCGTAATAATTACCGTCTTTTTCTGCATTGGTGATAAGCACGGGCTCGCGTGTTTTTGATAAAAACAGGTTTTCTCCCGGTCTTATACCGTCAACATAAGTATGAGAATGCCCGCCAATAATGACATCAATGCCGGAGGTATTTTCTGCTATAACCCTATCTGATAAATGACCTACATGTGATAATAAAAATATCTTATCAATTCCCTGTTCTTTTAAATCATCCGCTTCTTTTTGAATGCCTTTGATAGTTTCAGGCAAATCATCGACTTCAAAATCATCATAGAAATCAGGATGTGTCATTCGCACTCTCATATCACACGGAGCAATACCGATAACACCGTATTTAACACCCTTATAGTCACCAATATAAGAATCAACTAATTTATCATGAATGTAAGCTCCTTTTTCGACCTGTACATTCTCTTTTGATGCGGAATCCTGACGGAAATTTGAGGCGAGATACTTCATATTCAGATTTTTAGTAAGTTCTTCAAAATTTTTCTGGGACATATCAACATCATGATTGCCCAGAGCAGATGCTTCGATATCTTCCGCATCCATATATTTGCATATACATTCATTAACTTTCTGGTTACGGTCATCACCTATCATATTATCGCCGCCTGAAAATCTAATATCGCAGTCCCGCAGAGCATCGGCTATTTTTTCAAGTTTCATATATTGTCCGTGCAAATCATTGAGATAACCTATTTTTAGCTTTATTGAACCGTCGGATTGAAGCGGAGAATGCTCTTTTTTTTGTTCTTGCGACGATTTATAACCGATATTAGAAACGAAATAATTTAACGATGGAGAACTGATAGGTTTTGAATAAACCTCTTTCACCTCCGGCTTTGTATTTTGTACCTGCTGCTGCTTGACGGGCTGTCTGTTATCGCTGGCGCCGAGCTGCGGCAGCTCATGAGTTCTGACATAACCCGAACGTCTTGTGCTTTGTATATTACCGGAAGAAAAACTTATCATATCACACCTTTACTATATACATTAATACCTCTGTTATTTATTTTTTGCCGGTTTAACCTTCAAATTTTAAGAAAAATTTACATTGAAAGATATTTTAAAGTCTCTCGTAATAATTCTTCTGTATCATCTTTATTTTTGCACCTTTCCGTAACCACTTTATAAGCCGTATTTATTTCATCTTCCGAATAACCGAGCGATAACAATACTGAAGTTGTTTCCCTGCATGCCGGTGACAGTTCTGTACCGGCGAATTTTTCGGACACAGACGATATATTAGCTTTTATGAGTTTGTCCCGCAATTCCAGAATAATCTTTTGTGCCAGTTTTGTACCGACACCTTTTGCAAGAGTTAACTCTTTGTACTCACCGTTTATTACTATAGAAATTAAATCGCAGGTATCAAATCTGCCGAGCAAAGCCAGCGCCATTTTGGTGCCGACCCCGGAAACAGATACGAGATAATTAAAAATATCTCTGGTTTCTTTCTTTTGAAATCCGCACAGAGACATTAAATCTTCTTTATGTATAAGTTTCGTGTATATTTTGATCTCTGTATCAGAGTCAGAAACACTGTTATAATCTAATTCCGAAACTTCTGTTTTATATCCGATACCGCCGATATCAACAACAAGATAATAACTGTTGTTAGATATATATTTCTCTTCAAGTGTACCTTTTATATACTCAAACACTCACAACCCCTATTTATCAGTTCTTTTGTTTTTTCTCTTATTTCTTTATCGACCTCAAAAATCTCATCAATCGACGGATTTTTTATCGGAATATGAGAGGAATAAATTTTTTCTGTTATTTGATATATTTCAAACAGGTTTATTTTGCCGTCGAGGAAAGCAAAAACAGCTTCTTCATCTGCCACATTCATCGCAGCCGGTGCACTGCCTCCTGTTTTTCCGGCACTGTATGCTAGATTAAGAAATCCGAAGCGCTCATAATCCGGTGATGAAAAATCCAGCCTTGCAATATCAGAGAAGCTGAAACTTTTGGATTTTATCCCTTCAAATCTTTCGGGATAACAAATTGCATATTGAATCGGTATATGCATGCTGGGTAAACCTAACTGGGCTATAACACTTCCGTCAATATATTCAATAGCTGAATGGACAATACTTTGAGGGTGAATTACAACCTCAATGTTTTCATAAGGCATCCCGAATAAGTGATGAGCCTCAATAACTTCCAGACCTTTATTCATAAGAGTGGCACTATCAACCGTAATTTTTTTTCCCATATTCCAACGCGGGTGAGCAAGTGCATCTTCAACCGGCGCCGATTTTATATCATCAATAGTTTTATTTAAAAACGGACCTCCTGAGGCTGTTATTATAAGTTTTGATACCTGTGAGATATCTTTTATACACTGATGAATTGCACAATGTTCGCTATCTACGGGAATAATTTTGACACCATTTTCTTTCGCAAGTTTCATAACGATATCACCTGCCATAACGAGTGTTTCTTTATTTGCAAGTGCTACATTGATATGATTTTTAATCGCTGTTATAGTAGGTTTTAACCCTATTTGGCCGGATACAGCGACAAGAATTATGTCATTTTCAGTATTAGAACATATCTCCTCAAGTCCGGACATGCCGGAAAGAATATGCTTACAACCGATAATTTTATCAGAATTAGCGGAAACACACACCGATTTTGGTTTAAACTTAGCTATTTGTTCATTGAGTAAATCAATATTACCGCCTGCAGTGAGTGATATTATCTCAAATCTATCCCCTAATCTCTCAACGACTTCTAAAGCCTGTCTCCCTATTGAGCCAGTCGAACCCAATATACTGATTTTTTTCCTCATACTTTGATTATACTTCAAAAAATTCATCTTTTCATATAGCATTTACAATAGTTTACAGAGTTCGCACAAAATTGCTTTCTTTGCCCGCTCCGGAGCGGCAGCTGGGGTAAAACGCACAGCATTTTACATGACCTGCCGAGCGACAGCGGTTTTGTTCGTACCGACAGACTTAACAGCCGTTAAAACCGCTCTGTTCTGAATATTGTCGTGTATTTATACGATCCGTAATACAAATCTATCAAAAGAAAATTGTTATCTAGATCCGTCAGTTCCAAATTGGTCTGGATTGCAGGTTTTCGCTTCGATTTTCTGATGTATTTACCCCACGAGTTTAAGAACTTAATCTGCCATCTCTGTGATTTTTTCATATCAAGCTCTTTAAGGTTATCTCTGTAATAAAACTCTGATGTGTAATCCTTTGCAATCACAGGAATGGTATATTTAACAACTCCCGCTTCCTTAAATAACAAATACCAGTCACCTTTGTATTTACGCGGTGTCAACAGATAATATCCGGGAGGAATGGTAATAGTTTTAAAATATATCGGTGCATTAAGCCTGAACAGAGGATATGGTGACCAGGCAGTATCTTTCATATCATAATACTGGTCAGGGTCAACACCGTGAACAAAAGTGAACGTAGGAACAGGCATGTCCCTGTACATTTGCTCGAAATCATCCTGAGAATAGGTTTTTGGCTGTGCCGGCTGTTCTTCTGTACTTTCTGCGTTTTCCGCATTCTCCGCGTTATCTGAATTAAGCGGATCGACATTCTCAATGTTATCTGTTACTTCTTCTGTTTCTGAAGTTTTTTTGTTCTTCTTTGTCTTTTTTTTCTTTTCTTTTTTTACGGGTGCAGGAGCAGTTTCTATATTCTGCGTTTCTTCTTCTTCGACTTTTTGCACAGGTTTAAAATTTTTGTCTTTAATATTTTCTTCGCTTGCATCGTAATTGATGGGATTATCATCACCACCGGTTATCTCATCAATTTCATCATCAGCAGATGGTGTTTGATTTTCGGTTGCTTCGTTTTTCCCTTCGCCGTTTCGGATTGCAGGCTGTTGTGTTTCTGACTCCGTTTCGGTTGTTCCTGTTTCTGCGGTTCCTGCTCCGGAGCCGCTTTCTGATTCAGTACCCCGAATGACCGGCATGTCTGTTCCCGTGGATTGAGAATTCTCACCCTGTCCTGCTTTTTCAGACTCTGTAGTCGTTTTCTCTCTTAAAATATTTTGGCTATCCATATAATACGGAGAATCCGCCGATGAAGGCTCCTGTTGAGGTATCGGCTCCCCAAACACCCCGCAAATACCTAATGATAATATAAAACTTAAAACAACCGTCTTTTTCATATTATATATTTTAATAAAATTTTTCAAAAAAAACAAATTATCGCATTTAAATGTGCAGAAAATTGAAATATATATCACAATTTTCCCCTGCCCTTTCCCGCTGCCGCTTGTTCGTTAACAAATTATGCCACCTCCATCCGGTGAGGGCAGGGGTATATGTTTTTTTAGTATTAACAATTAAAAAAAAAGGGGTTGAAAATCTTAATCAACCCCAAAGTATCAACCAACAATCTCTTTTACTTCGGCTGCCAAGCCCTTACTGTCAAGTTTTATACCTGGCCCCATAGTAGTTGTTATATAAACTGATTTTACAAATGTACCCTTTGCAGATGACGGTTTTGCTCTCAAAATTGCATCAGCCAGTGTTGCAAAGTTCTTTGTCAGATCCTGAGCCGTAAATTTAACTTTTCCTACCGGACAGTGTATCATGCCCTGTTTGTCAGCACGGAACTCAACTTTACCTGCCTTTGCCTCTTTTACCGCACCTGCTATATCAAGTGTTACTGTTCCGGTTTTAGGGTTAGGCATTAAACCTTTCGGACCTAAAACACGACCTAACTTCCCGAGCATTCCCATACAATCAGGTGTTGCTATCAATGTATCAAACTCAAACCAACCGCCGGAAATCTTGTCAATGATATCTTCCGTGCCTGCATAATCTGCACCGGCCTCTGTTGCCTCTGCAACTTTCGGCCCTTTTGCTATTACACATACACGGACCTCTTTGCCTAATCCTGCCGGTAGCACAACTGTTGAACGTATTTGCTGATCCGCATGCTTTACGTCTATACCCAATCTCATGTGACACTCTACCGTCTCATCAAATTTTGCTACCGCCTTTGATATTTCTTGCAGCTTTTCTACTGCCGCAGTTATCGTTGAAGGCTGTTCAAAACCCTCTAACATTTCATTAACTTTTTGTTGTCTTTTTGTAATTTTTGCCATTTTTAATTTCCTTTCATGGTCGTAACGGACATTATGTCCTTCCATAATTCAGCCTGCCGGCTATTCCTTTACTGTAACACCCATTGAGCGGCAAGAGCCTTTTATCATATTAACCGCTGATTCCAAACTTGTTGCATTTAAATCGTTCATTTTGATTTTTGCGATTTCTTCAAGCTGTGCAACAGTTATCTCGCCTACCTTGTCTTTCTTCGGATTTGATGAACCTTTGGAAAGATTTAACGCTTTTTTTATTAAAATCGGCGCAGGAGGTGACTTGATTACAAAGGTGAAACTTCTGTCTTCATAAACATCTATAACTACAGGGATGATATATCCTGCTTTATCCTGTGTCTGTGCATTGAATTGCTTACAGAAATCCATTATGTTAACACCGTGCTGACCCAATGCAGGACCTACAGGCGGTGACGGATTCGCTTTCCCTGCCTCTATTTGCAGTTTGATTTTTCCTACTACTTTCTTTGCCATTTTTATCTCCTTTCGTGGTACAAACGGGATATCCCCCTTCCACTTACTTTAGCTTCGTTATATCTTTTGTATTTGTTTGTATTCTAACTCAACAGGAGTCTCTCTGCCGAATATTGATACACTTGCACGTAATTTTGATTTGTCAGGATAAACTTCGGTAATCTCTCCGATAAACTCGGCAAACGGTCCCGATACAATTCTGACCTTGTCGCCGACTTTAACATCAAGTTCAATTTTCTGGGTTTGTGAACCGGCTCTGTTGATAATTTTCTTTATTTCACTGTCTTTTGCAGGAATAGGACGCTTTGCCGAACCTACAAACTTCGTTACACCTGCCGTATGGCGAACTACATACCAGCTGTCCTCGTCCATTATCATCTCGACTAATACATAACCGGGAAATATTTTTTCATCTTTCTCCTGCTTTTTACCGCCCTTTATCTGTGTTACAGTCTTTTGCGGAACTTCTACACGGAATATTTTATCCGACATATTCATATATTCTATACGCTTTTCAAGGTTTCCCTTTACTTTGTTCTCATAGCCCGAATATGTATGGACTATATACCAGCGTTTTTCATTCTTTTTTGATGACTTCTTTTCAACAGTATCAACATCAGAACTCGTATCTTCTGATGTTATTTCTTCCTGCTCAAAATTTCCTTCGTTTTCAACCATTCTTTTCACCTATCTTGTCGGAATTAATCCAAACATTGCTTTAAATATAATGTCTATTAAATATACCGATACCGTAAATAAGAAAACAATAGCAATAACGGCAACCGTTTCCGCAATAACCTGCTTCCTCTCAGGCCAGGTTATTTTTGCCCATTCCAGTTTTACTGATTTTAAATATGCAATTATACCGTTAAGTGTATCGTTCATCTCTTTTCCTTTTATAATTCGCGCCCTGAAGGACTCGAACCCTCGACATCCGGTTTTGGAGACCGACGTTCTACCGACTGAACTAAGGACGCACATAAGGCAGGACTGTCCCCGCCTGTATTCATCCTGTCTACTTGGTCTCCTTATGCACCGTGTGCTTTTTGCATGTCGGGCAATATTTGTTTAACTCAAGTCTTTCTTTTATATTCTTTTTGTTTTTTGTCGTAGTGTAATTTCTTTCCTTACAATTCTCACATGCCAGAACTGCCATCTTGTCTACTTTTCCTTTGATACCCATTTCTTTATCCTTTTTATTTTTGTTCTATTTAAAAAAGAATGTGCTGTCACATTCTTTTTTATCGGCTTTTTTATGTTAAACTAAACATAAATTAATTGCAAATATTTGTGTGTATTATATTACGCATTATTACATTAAATATTTTATCCCCGACCCAGGCTAAGCCTCACATTGTCATATTCTCTAATGTTTATTTTCGATTATAAGTTTAATCTGTATATGAGGGTGCGAAAAATCAAAAATTTAATAAAAGTTATTTTTTCGCAAACTCATAAAGTATAGCTTATCAGGAGTATTTATGTTAAAAAAAATAATTGTTTTAACTTTATTCGTTGTTACGTCATTAGCTGTATTTGCAGCCTATGAAGATACATCAAAAAATAATTTTAACAGAATATACGGCAGCGGACAAACATATCGCGGTTACTCGACGGCACCTGCGAAACCGGAACTGCCCGTGCTTAACCCAAACCAACAGCAAAGACAATTCGGACAGGATCCGGACAGCACTACAAGATATGATGCAAAATGCCAGTTTGGTGTATGTTTAGGTGCCCCGAGCAGTGGCGGAAGCACAGGAAACAGATAACATATTTTTTAACTCTACAGTACGTCAAAGCCCGTGTATTTCCGCAGCACTTCCGGAATGATTATTGATCCGTCTTTCTGCTGAAAATTCTCGACTATTGCTGCAAACGTTCTGCCCACTGCCAATCCCGAACCGTTTATTGTATGTACAAAACGGACTTTACCGTCTTTGTCACGATATCTTATGTTTGCACGTCTTGCCTGATAATCTCCATAATTCGAACAACTGGAAATCTCTTTATATGTACCGTATGACGGCATCCAAACTTCTAAATCATAACATTTGTTTGCAGAAAAACCTATATCAGAACTGCACAAAGCAACCCTCCTGAACGGAAGTCCAAGCATCTCAAGCATTCGTTCACCGTCTTTTGTTAATTTTTCATGTTCTTCGGAACTTGTTTCGGGCGTGGTTAATTTTACCATCTCTACCTTGTTAAACTGATGGACTCTTATCAATCCTCTCGTGTCCTTGCCGGCAGAACCCGCCTCCCGTCTAAAACAAGGCGTGTATGCCGTCATATATTTCGGCAGGTCGGACTCCGATAATATCTCGTTTGCATAAATGTTTGTTACGGGAACTTCTGCCGTCGGGATTAAATATAAATCTTCATCAACACATTTATACATATCCTCCGCGAACTTAGGCAGTTGACCGGTTCCGGTCATTGTTGCGGCATTTGCCATAAACGGAGGAAGTATTTCTTCATAACCCTCATTTTCCGTATGCTCATCTAAAAAGAAGTTTATTATTGCCCTTTCAAGCCGTGCCCCCTTGCCTCTGTATAAGGTAAACCTTGATTGAGATAATTTCACCCCTCTTTCAAAATCTACAAGATTTTTCTCTTCACAAATGTCCCAGTGTGCCTTAAATTCAAAATCAAATACCGCAGGCTCACCCTTTTTATATACTTCTACGTTATAATCCTCACTCGGACCGACAGGAGTCGTTTCATCAGGAATATTAGGAATGTGCAAAAGCAAATCACGTTGTTTTGTATCAAGTTCAATTTGTTTATCCTCAAGAGATTTTATCCTGTCACCAAGCTCACGAACCTCTGCCTGAACGGTTTCTGTATTTTCACCGTTCTTTTTCATTAATCCTATCTTTTGAGATTCAGTTTTTCGCAATGAACGAAGTTCATCTGCTTCCGTTTGAACACGACGGCGCTCCTCATCAATCGCTATTACTTTATCTATTGATAATTCCGGATTTCTGCGTTTCAGCAGTTCATTTATCCTTACGGGATTTTCTCTTATTAGTTTTATATCAAGCATCTCTTTTTCCTCTTTTTCAATTTCATATTCTTATATTAATCAAAATATAAATTATAATCAAACAATTCTAAGAGAGTTCTTTTTTATTATTCTTGAAACATTTCTTTAATCTGTCTTTTAAGGTTTCTTTTGCCTGTTGAACTGTTTCTGTTCCGGCTGTTATATCTTCAATGGATTGTTCTTCCTGTTGTTTAATATTTTTGTCAGCCTCTGCGGTTTGCTTATCCTGTTTGCGAAGTGCTTTATCTTCTTCCAGCGCCTGTTTCTGCTGTTCTTTAAGCTTTTTATTCTCTGCTTTGAGTTTCTTTTTATCTAAATCAAGTGTTATCTGGTTTCCGACAATATTCTTGCCAATTGCTTTCTCAAGATTTGCACGTGCGGTATTGTATTCATAGAGTGTATTATAATATTGCAGTTCCGCATCTCTAAGTTCAACCTGCGCTTCTTTTAACTCAACCGGATTCCCGACTCCGGTTTTGTATCTGCCGAATGATAGCTCGTAGTTTTCTTTTGCCTGTTTTACACTTAATGTGGAAACAGGTATCTTGCTGCGTTTTTCTTTTAATGAATAAAATGCGTTCTGAATTTCTAGATAAATATCGTTTTTTGTGCTCATTGCCGTTGCGATTTCTTTTGAATGCAGCGACCTTGCTTCTTTTATTTCGTTTCGGATTAACATTCCGTTTACAGTAGGAAAGTTTAAATATGCTCCAAAGTTATAACCGTAATTTGATACGAATGTTCGTCCGCCGATTTGATATTCGCCCTCTACGGTTATTTGAGGGAACCAGGATTTCTTTGTGAGTTTTACAGTTTGTCTTGCCGTTTCAATTTTTACCTCAGCAAGTTTATAATCCGGTCTAGCATCTCTTGCCGTTTCAATTGCCTGTTCAAGAGTAATATCACACGGTTTATATCTTAATTTGTCCTGCACTGTGTATTTATTCATATACGGCATTCCCATTGTGTTATTTAATTTTGCCATTGCAATATCAACCGCATTCTCTGCCTCAATTAAATTCAATTTGGCATTACTAAGGTTAACTTCGGCAATCGTAACATCAACTTTCGGCTTTGTTCCTGCGGCATAGTATGCTTTTGCCTGCTGATAGAATAAATCATATCTCTTTACCATTTCTTCTGCCACACGTTTTTGTTCAAATGTATATAAAAGGTTGTAATACGCATTCTTTACATCACAAATAACCTCATTTATTGTTGATGTCAGAGCGATTTTGTACTGTTCATTTTCTAATTTTTTTATTGTAACCTGATTTTGAGTAACACCGAAGTCATAAAGCATTTCCGATACAGAAATCTGTCCGAGAATGTAGTAATTGAACACCAGATTCCGACCAAAAACATCAGATAACTGGAGCTGTTTTATCCGTGAATAACCGGTCTGCCAGGTAACCTGCGGAAACCAGTTCGACCACGCCTGACGTATTCTTGCATCTGAGGCAAATACATCCTGTATGGCTGCCTGTATTTTGGGATTATTCCCAAGTGCAAACTTCAGGCAATCCTCTAACGTTATTTCAATAGAATTTTGTACGCTGCCGTGTATTGTTAAATTACTGTCAGTTTCGCTTTCGACAACAGGCTCGACAAGGTCGCTGTCCGGATATTCTTCTTTTATTATACTGTTCCCGATTGGTTCGGCTAACACGACATTTGTTAATAAAAGAATTGTTAACAGTACGGATATAGGTTTTTTCACGCTACTTTCTCCTCTTTTTCAATTCTTCTATCATAGTGCTGCTTTTGCCTTTTGCGAATATAAACATTTTACCGAAAACCTTTTTAAATCCGCCGCTATATGCCCATTCTTTCATAATATTTATCATAACAAAGAACGCCGGAACAAGGATACTTCCTATAAAGGATACCGCAATCATACCTCCAAAAACGGTCATACCAATTGAATGACGACTGCCCGCACCTGCTCCTTTTGCCATTACAAGGGGGAGCAAGCCGAGAATAAATGCAATGTTTGTCATCATAACAGCTCTGAAACGCAGTTTTGCCGCCTGCATTGCAGCATCAATATAATTCAGTCCGTCTTTTTCCATAGCATCTTTTGCAAATTCTACAATCAAAATTGCCTGTTTTGTTCCCAGACCGACAAGCATAACAAGCCCGATTTGAGAATATATGTCAAGCGCATAACCGGATACATACTGGAAGAATAACGCTCCGACAAGAGCAACCGGAGAAATTAACATAACCGCAACAGGCAATGTCCAACTCTCATACAATGCAACAAGAAACAGATATACAAATATCAATGCCATAACAAGTATCGGACCTATCTGTCCCGAAGATTGTTTCTCCTGCAATGATGTACCCGACCATTCATAGCCCATCTCGCGGTCTAAATATTTATCTGATAAACTTTCCATTTCGTTCATAGCCTGACCCGAGCTGATGTTATTTGCCGGTGTGCCGTTTATAGTTACTGCGGAATAAAGGTTATAGCGGTTTATTATATACGGTCCTGCCGTGTTTTCAAATCTAACGATTGATGTAAGCGGTACCATTCCGCCGTTTTTATTTCTTATATAGATTTTTTCAAAATCAGACGGTTTTATTCTGTAAGGTGCATCAGCCTGTATATAAACACGGTAAACCCTGCTGAATTGGTTAAAATCGTTTATGTATGTTCCGCCGAGCTGTGCCGCCAGAGTGTCATAAACATCAGCTATGTCAACACCGAGAGCCATTGCTTTTTCATCGTCAATCAGCACCTTAATCTGCGGCAGCGATGCCGTGTAGGTGGTGAATAATTTTGAGAATTTAGGACTTTTCCCCGCCTGCTGTAAGAATTTTTGAGATGCAGTATAGAGCTCTTCCGGAGTTTTGTCCCCCTTATCAAGCAAAATATATTCAAACCCGCCGTACATACTCATACCCGAAATTGATGACGGAGCAAAAGTTGCAACTGTACCATCAGGATAGTGTCTGAATCTGCCGTTTATTTGTTTCTGGATTGATGCCATTGACAGTTTTGAACTCTTTCGCTTCGACCACGGCTCCAGCTCTGAAATTATAAATACGGTGTTATCACCGGAAAAACCTGCAATTTCCAATGTATCACGAACACCGTCAAGCTGTTCGATTTCTTTTGCAATAGCCTGACCGACTTCGTCCGAACGGTTCAATGTAGCACTGTCAGGAAGCTGTATTTGTGTTAGCAATGCCCCTTTATCTTCATCCGGCAAAAATCCTTTCGGAATGATTATGAACATAAATAATATGAATATAACAATAAATCCCAACACTTTTAAAGTTCTTTTCGGGCTAGAAACGAAATATTTAACTACATTCAAATATTTATCCCTGACTGATAAAAACCAGTCGTCGAATTTTTGAATAAACTCAAAATCTGCTTTTTCCGTACCCCCTTTTAGAATAATAGAACAGAGAGCCGGCGACAGCGTCAGAGCTACAACAGTAGAAAGACCTATTGATACTGCAAGGCAAAGCCCGAACTGCCTGAACATTTGTCCCGTAATACCGCTCATAAACGATACAGGAACGAAAACCGCCATAAGTACGAGTGATGTTGCAACAACCGCTCCAAACACTTCATCCATAGTGGTTTCTGTAGCATCTTTAGGGGTCTTGCCTTCCTGAATATGCCGCTGGGTATTCTCAAGTACAACAATCGCATCATCAACGACCAGACCGACGGCAAGAACCATTCCGAACAGTATTAAGAGGTTTATTGAAAATCCGAATATTCCCATGAAAATAAACACACCTATCAAAGATACAGGTATGGCACAGAAGGGTATAAATGCCGCACGGGCAGTACCCAGAAACAGGTATGTGACAATACTTACAAGTATTATTGCAAGGATTATGGCACTTATAACCTCATGAATGGATTCTCTGACAAATTCAGTATTATCATACTGTACCGCCCAGACCATATCCGGCGGGAATGATTTACTTAACACTTCCATTTTTGCCCGAATTTTGTTAGCCAGATCAATAGCATTTGCTTCCGGTAACTGTGAAACCGATATAACCGCAATCTTGTTGCCGGAAACCCTTGAAACTGAAGTATAAGTGTTGCCGCCCAGCTCCACTCTTGCAACATCTTTAATCTTAACGTTAGCCCCGTCAGAGTTGGATTTTATGACAATATTTTCAAATTCTTCAGGCGTTTTAAGCCGTCCTTTGGTTTTTAGTGTAAACTTGACCACCTGTGGCGTTTCCATTGGCTCTCCGCCGAGAGTTCCGGCAGGAGATTGAATGTTCTGCCCCTGAATGGCAGCTGCTATATCTGATGTTGATATACCCAAACTCGCCATTCTGTCAGGTTTAAGCCATATTCTCATTGCATATTCACCAGCTCCGAAAATGTTTACCTCCCCGACCCCCTTAATTCTGGCTATTTCATCTTTCAAAAACCTTGTTGCATAGTTAGCAAGAAATAATGCACTATATGTTCTGTGCGGTGATTTAATTGATATGACCAGAACACCGGGACCGCCGGTAGATTTTTTCACGGTCAAGCCGTAGTTTTTTACTTCCTCCGGTAATCTCGGTGTGACAAGCTGCAGCTGGTTTTGAACGTTAACAAGAGCCATGTCGGGGTCAGAACCTACAGCAAAATATAATGTTAGTTTGTATGAGCCGCTCTTTGAATCGGAGGACATATATATCATATTCTCGACTCCGTTTAGTTGAAGTTCTATCGGAGCGGCAACGGTTGAGGCAATAACTTCTGCACTTGCACCGCTATATGTGGCAGATACTACAACCTGCGGCGGCGTGATTGACGGATATTCTTCAACAGGAAGCGTTCCCATAACTATCAATCCTGCCAGTATTATAACCAGCGAGATAATCATTGCTAATTTCGGGCGTTTTACAAATATATTCTCTGCCATTATTTATTACC
>JAJPXE010000081.1:0-374 GCA_021205645.1 Candidatus Gastranaerophilales bacterium
CATTGCTCAAGGTGCCGGGTGGTAATTAAGAAATTTGCAAAGTTATCACCTCACCAGAATTTCTAAGCTCGCCCGCGGCAGCGGGTGTGCGGAGCGAGTGCAACGCAAAGCAATTGCACTGTCTCCGTTCGGGAGCAGACACAGTCTGCCGCTTCGTTCGCAAAGAAATTCTGCCCTCTCCTGCGGAAATGAGCTTATGAGCTTCGCAAGCGGAGCGGACAGTGCAACTGCGAAGCAGTTGCACTCGCTTCCGCAAGCTCCTGCTCCGCTTGTCCGGAGAGGGCAAATGGGGCATCACCTCACCCGCAGGGGTAAATGTTATTATGTTCTGAAATTTGCAAAGTTATCACCTCACCTGCAAGACTAAATCGCTG
>JAJPXE010000081.1:474-2755 GCA_021205645.1 Candidatus Gastranaerophilales bacterium
GTCTTGCTGCCCTCTCCGTCCAGAGAGGGCAAATGGGGCATCACCTCACCTGCAGGGGTAAATGTATTATGTTCTGAAATTTGCAAAGTTATCACCTCACCTGCAAGACTAAATCGCTGCATCGCAAGTCTTGCTGCCCTCTCCGTCCAGAGAGGGCAAATGGGGCATCACCTCACCTGCAGTTTATAACAATTCATTTACCCCTTTACCCCTTTACTCTCCGGAAACTTTGTCCGCAATTTCTTTTTTGATGTTTTCAATAAACTCATCTACATCAAAAGTGCCGACCTGACCAACAGCACGCTTACGCAATGCAACCGTGTTCGTTTCCTGTTCTCTGTCACCTACAACACAAACATAAGGAACTTTATGCTCTTTTAACGACTCTCTTATCTTGTAATTCATGCTCTCCGAACGGTCATCAAGATGAACTCTGATACCCGCTTCTCGCATTTTGTTATAAATACTTTGAGCATAATCACCGTGTTTTTCGGTTGAAATCGGAACAATACTGACCTGAGTCGGGGCAAGCCACGTCGGAAATGCACCCGCATAATGTTCAATAAGTATTCCGTGAAATCTCTCCATTGAACCGAATATCACTCGGTGAAGCATTACAGGCGTTTTCATAGAACCGTCTTTGTCCTGATATTTGATATTAAATCTTTCAGGAAGATTAAAATCAAGCTGAATAGTAGCACACTGCCATGTTCTTCCGATAGCATCTTTCACCTTGAAATCGATTTTAGGTCCGTAAAATGCACCGTCACCTTCGTTGATGTCATACTTCATACCGCGTCTGTTCATCGCCTCTTTCAAACCTGCTTCTGCAAGGTTCCAGTTCTCTAACTCACCAACATAACTCTCAGGACGGGTCGATAATTCAACCTCAAAATCCATTTTAAAAATTTTCATAGTATCGGCAACAAAATCTATAATTGCATTAATTTCATCAACTAGCTGCTCCGGAGTGCAGAATACGTGTGCATCATCCTGAGTGAAACCCTGAACACGGGTTAGGCCGGCCAGTGCACCTGATTTTTCTTTTCTGTATACTGTACCCAGCTCTGCCATTCTTAACGGTAATGAACGGTAGGAATATCTGTTTGCCTGATATATCAATATATGAAACGGACAATTCATCGGTTTTACAACAAATTGGTCGTCTGTATCATCATCTTTTTGGATAAAAAACATATTCTCTTTATAATGATCCATATGCCCTGAAATTTCCCAGAGCTTAGATTTGGCAATTTGGGGGGTATTAACAATGACATACCCTCTTTTTCTGTGTTCTGTTCTCCAGTAGTTTTCGATTTCTTCTCTGACAACCGCAAGATTAGGATGCCATAGGACAAGTCCGCCGCCAATTTCTTCCCTGACAGAAAATAAATCAAGCTGCTTGCCTAATTTTCTGTGATCACGCTTTTCTGCCTCTTCAAGCATTGTTAAATAACTCTGCAAATCCTCTTTATTCCAGTATGCAGTTGCATAAATTCTCTGAAGCATTTTGTTATTTTCATTACCCCGCCAGTATGCTCCGGCAACCTTTAAAAGCTTGAATGCGTTACCTTTAATATATGAAGTATTCGGAACGTGGGGACCCGCACAAAGGTCATTAAACAACACATTTCCATCTTTGTCTTTTGTCAGATATAAAGTCGGATTGTCATTTCGATGTTCTTCCAACAATTCCGATTTGTATATTTCACCTTCCGAATTGAATTGTGCAATCTGTTTATCAACATCTTCAACAAAAACTTTTTCAAACGAAAGATTTTGTTTAATAATATTTTTCATCTCGTTTTCGATTTTTTCGAAATCTTCCTGTGTAAACGTGTGTCCGTCTGTCATATCAAAATCATAATAGAACCCGTCATCAGTAGCCGGTCCGATAGCTAACTTTGCTTGAGGGAACAACTTCTGAACAGCTTGTGCCAGTACGTGTGATGTTGAGTGCCTTAAAACAGACAAAGTTTCTTGATTTTTTTCCATAATCTGTCCTTTCATGGTCTTTTGTTGATAAGCCTGAATATCAATCAATAACATTTGAAAGAAAGCTCATCACCCCGGGGCGGACCCCCCTAACTACTTCCGGCGATGTTAATATTCACCGCTATTCTATACTATCACCATAATAATCCAATATCAACAGAAAAACAGTTCTTTAAGCTGTAAAAATTTTTGCCAAACAGAACTATAGGATAATTTTAATTTCTTTTTAAAATGCTTTTATGTTTTATTTATAAAAAATTTTTTGTTTAATTAAGCAGATTAATAA
>JAJPXE010000167.1 GCA_021205645.1 Candidatus Gastranaerophilales bacterium
ATATTATATAATCCAAAAATGGCAGGAATATTAATGCCTCTCGGACAGACTTCCATACAGTATTTGCAGGCTGTACAGTTTATTGCGCCTTGCGATTGGATTATTTGAGCAATTTTGTGTGCTGTTGCAATATCCTTTTCCTCCATTTTTTTATAGTTTACAAAAGTATCTACATTTTCTTTCAATTGTTGAAAATTGCTCATTCCTGAAAGGATTGTAAAAACTCTTTCTTTTGAAGCGACCCACCTTAGACCAAAAGAGGCTTGAGTATCATTAGGACAATCTTTTTTTAATTGTTCTGCTGCTTTTTCAGGCAAATTACACAAAACCCCGCCTCTTAACGGCTCCATAACAATAACCGGAACGTTTGCTTCTTCTGCAATCTTGTATAATTCATCAGCATTTACAACTTCCCAGTCAAGATAATTGATTTGAAGCTGGCAAAAATCCCATTTGTGCTCTTTTATGACTTCTCTGAGCATTGCCGGATCGCCATGAAAAGAAAACCCTAAGTGTTTGATTTTACCTTCCTTTTTAAGTTTTAAAAGTTCACCATACATATCATTATCACGATAATTGCTTATCGTATTTTTGTTTATATTGTGTACCATGTAGTTATCAAAGTATTCAACCTGACATTTTTTCAACTGTTCCATACACAATTTGCGTGAATCTTCTCTTGATTTAACAAGATACGCAGGACACTTGTCAGCAAGAATAAAACTTTCACGAGGATATTTCTTTAATATTTCGCCGATGGCATTTTCGGATTTCCCGTCAACATACATATAAGCCGTGTCGAAATAATTTGCACCGTGTTCCATTGCGTATTCGACCATTTTGTCAAGTTCAACCATGTCAATCTTTCCGTCACGCATTGGAAGCCGCATGCAGCCAAGTGCGATTAACGGTGTATCAATGTCCATAAATTTTCTTCTTACAACTTGATTTTCGGATTTTTTAATTTCTTTTTTGCCACAGCCGGCTAAAAGTGTAGTACCACCAACAACAAGTGCTGAATTTATAATAAATTCTCTACGTTTCATAAGTTCTCCTTATCGTTTGAGTTCTTTAATCCAATTCTCAACGTCTTTAAGATTAGCTGTTTTTTCATATGAAGTATAACCATTCAAAAATTTAGCATTTGGAGCAAGTTTTTTCATATCAGCATAGGTTGAAGATGCTCCGCCACCACCGTGCGTACAGAACGGTACAATTATTTTATCATAAAAATTGTTGTTTGCTAAAAAGGTCTTAACCGGTGGAGCCATTGTATACCACCAAACAGGAGTGCCTACAAAAATTATATCGTAGTTGCTCACATCCCCGTTATTTATAAGTTCAGGTCTTACATCGTTTTGTTTTTCAATCCGAGCTTGTTCAACAACAGTGTTGTAGTCTTTCGGGTAGTCTGCTTTGGTTTTAATTTCAAACAAATCGCCACCTGTAACTGTTTGTATGGTTTCAGATACGGCTTTTGTGTTGCCTGAATAAGAATAATAAGCAATAAGAATTTTTTTATCTGTCATATCAATCTCCTTGTTTTGATTTGCATAAATACGATATGCACTAAATGTGCATATCGAAAGTGCTAAAATAATAATGGTTAAAATGTTTTTACTCATAATTTTTATCTCAAATTGGTATTATAAAACTCTACAATTTTATCAAACGGAATTTTTTCAAGATTGTCGTATAAATCAACGTGATTGGCATCTTTTACAATCAACAATTCTTTGTTATCACCTTTCAATTTCTTGAATGCGTCTTCACCAAAATATCTGCTGTGAGCTTTTTCACCATGTACAACCAATACTGCACTTTTAATTTCATCGCTGTATTGAAGAATTGGCATATTAATTAAGGAAAGAGAAGATGTCATATTCCAATTTCCGTTGGAATTTATAGAGCGAACGTGAAATCCTCTTTTTTTCTTGTAATATTCCCAATATTCTTTTACAAATAAAGGTTCTTCGCCTGTAAGTTTTTCAGGTAGTCCTGAAGCCTTAGCATAAGTTCCGCCTTGTTGAATATTCTTAAAATCTTCGGTTCTTTGTTTATTTAATTGTTGTTTTAGCTCATATCGTGTCTGCTCATCCATTGAATCGTTATAGCCTTTAGCATTAACACGAGTCATATCATACATAGTAACAGCGGTTGTTGCTTTAATTCTTGTATCAATTGCAGCTGCGTTTATTGCAAAACCGCCAAATCCACAAATTCCAAGTATGCCAATTTTGTCAGGATTAACATTTTTTTGATTACTCAAAAAATCAACAGCAGCAGAAAAATCTTCTGTATTTATATCGGGTGAAGCAACATGTCTTGGTTCACCTTTACTTTCACCGGTAAAAGACGGGTCAAATGCAAGTGTCACAAATCCACGTTCAGCTAAAGTCTGAGCATACAATCCAGACGACTGCTCTTTAACTGCACCAAAAGGCCCCGAAATTGCAATCGCAGGATTTTTATCAGACGCTAAATTCTTTGGCGTGTACAAGTCACCAACAAGTTCAATTCCATAACGATTTTTGAAACTTACTTTTTGAATATTTACTTTATCGCTTTTAGGGAAAGTTTTATCCCAATCGCTATTCAATTTTTTTGCTTCTGCCATATTGTTTGCTCCTATTAAAATTATTCCTGCAAATATAATTGTTAGTATTTGTTTTATCATAATTTAAATTATGCTCCTTCCTGTTGTAGATATTGATTAAAGTATGCTACAATTTTTTCAACTTGTAGCATACTT
>JAJPXE010000034.1 GCA_021205645.1 Candidatus Gastranaerophilales bacterium
GTTGAAATAAGATAGATGTTTGATTTTTCTATATCACTTGAAAAATAATACATCCCGATTTTAAGTACAAGTTCATCAATACCAAGTTCCGCAAATGATAACCAGTAGTTCATATCCCAGTGAAACCTTGATAAATCACTATCTGCAATATCATCATTATCTTGAGAGATAAAATCAGTTTCAAAATTTTCTATTACCTTATCAAGATGCAGCTTGAAAATCCCGCATTCCGATAATGCTCTATAAGCTTGAGCATTCAACAAATTATCAAATGGAGATGATATAAATTTAAGTATTGAAAATATAACTCTGAATATTGTTTTTTGTGCAAGACATTCATTCCTTGTGATGACATTGAGTCCGGAATTGTTAATATATGAAGCCCAATTATTAACCTGATAATTATTTCGCAGCAGTATTCCGATTGAGCTGTCAGGCTTTTGTTTCAATATATTTTTTATGGTTTTAATTGTTTCTGTTTTTTCTTCAATACCATTTTTATAAATATTGGAATAAATCGAATTTTTTTCTGACGGGTTTTTACCGTCAACAGGGTGCATATAAATCTCATAAAACGGTTCTTTTAGTTTAGCATTACCGTATTTTACAATAGAATTGGCAAGCTGACGCACCCCCTCGCTGCAACGCTGCGAACAATTCATATCTACACGATAGGAGGTGTTTATAAATTCCTTAAAACCTTCCGTATCGGCGTTTGTAAATGTGGTCGTTATTGCCTGATTGATATCGCCGCACCTTATTATATTCCCGTGTTTTTCTCCGAGAAGATTTATCAGTTTTTGCTGAATTGATGATGAATCCTGTGCTTCATCTTCTATTATATAACCGCATATATTTTGATAGTATTGCAGTATATCCAGATTTTCTTCAAGAAGTTTGACCGAATATGTCAGAATATCATCATAATCTATAAGATTATTCTGCCTCAAAAGCTCTTGATAGTTATAATAAAATTTCAAAAATCTTGATAATTTCATATCACTATAACTTCCTTTTTTAAGATTCAGCAGGTTAGATATTGTATCGTTATAATCGGGATTAAGCTCTGCCGGACTAAGTTTCAGTACAGAGATTGCGCGGTCAAAGTCCTCCGCATCGGTTTTGTTCAAATTTTTGGATAATATTCTTATAATCTGTCCTCTTTGCGTATCGTCACATATCTCAAAATCAGAATTCAGACCTATACGCTCAAAGTTGGAGTTCTCTTTCAATATTCTCAGTGCCAATCCGTGAATTGTGCTTATATTCGGAAGTTTTGAGCTGTCTGGATTGATGTTTTTTATTTTGTCTTTAAAATTTCTTGCGGCAGATTCCATATACGTCAGCACATATATATTTTCGGGATTAATCCCTCTATCAAGTAATTTTATAATGAGTGCCAGCAAAACGGTTGTTTTTCCCGCCCCCGGAACGGCAGAAACAGCCATTTTGCCGGATTTATATTCAAGTACGGGTTTCTGGTCTTTGCGGGGAATAATACGGGAAACCTTTTTTGCGGTCTTTTTTGCTGGGGCTGTGTCTGATATGAGGTATTTTTCTATTCCGCCGAAATTCTCTGCTCCCTGAGTGTCAAAAAGACTCGATAAGGCAAATATTTTGTCCGTATTATTCATTAATTTACGAAGAATTTTTGCAGTCTTTTGCTTTGTCAGCTCTATATTATCTTCGACCGTGTATTCTTTTTTATTCCACCCTTTTTGGAATACCCATGAATTATATAATGGTCCGATATCTGATTTTATCCACTCTAGTGATGAAGTATCAAGCCATATTTGATATTTTGTTTGAATTTTATTATCAATAATCTTTTGCGGAGTTGAGATTATAAGGTCTTGTTCGCCTGTTTCTAACGATGAATACGGGTTTTCTGAGATTATGGAGTTTTCTGTTCCGATTATAATCTCATCTTCTATATCACCAAAAGCTTTTTCAAAATCTTGCAGCTCTTTCAAAAAGAAGTTGAATTTTGTCAGTTCTGTCCTGTCAACATAGTTAACAAGCGTTGTGTATATATAATACGCTTTTTCAGATAATGATGATTTGGAAGATTTAAGTTTCTCCAAAATATTGCAAAATTTTTTGTATTTATCTGTATGATATCCTAAATCCGGCGGTTTTAAATTGCCTGTTTTGCGAAATTCTTCAAATATATGCCTACAATTCTTTATTGGAATTGATAAATACTTAGAAAGTATTACCCTTAAATCATATTCATCAACAGGCTTATTATCGGAAAGTTTTAAAATCGTTATGATAGCCTTTACGAGCGGATTGTCATTTAATTTCTCATTTCCGGAGATAAAAACAGGATTGCAATTAATAAGCACTTCCGATAAACAAAACTTCAGCATTTTATCCTGTACAGGTGTTATAACTGATATTTCAGACGGTTTAACTCCTTTATCCGTTAAATCTTTTATTATTTTGAGAGCATAATCCAGCATATCAAGCCGTTTTAAAAGAGAATGGACAGTAAGGTTTTTTATCTTGTTTTTATTGTTATTAATAATATTATCAACAAGAGCCGTGACTTCTGTTTTTTCATTTATTGTTCCGGTTATTTTTTCGTTAAAAATAGTTTGAAACCGTTCAGGTGCATTCATATCGGCACACAAAAATCCGCACCTGCTTCCGCCTTTTGTATCTAATATGACAAATCTGTCTTTTAAATTCGGGGCTATTTGCTCAATAAAATCAATAATCAATGGGGTACACTCGTCACC
>JAJPXE010000242.1 GCA_021205645.1 Candidatus Gastranaerophilales bacterium
CATATGGGTATAATAGACAGATTATAGATTATCAAGGTTGATATACAAGAAAAGTTTATTTTTTCTTAACGATTAAAAAAACTGATTTAGAGGGTGCGAGAAAAGTTAAAATTTTTCAGCAAATTCTTTAAACAAATAAAACCTGTCTGACAGCTTCAATCATAGATATAGGATTTGCAATATTCTTCCCCGCAATATCAAATGCTGTTCCGTGAGATGGAGATGTTCTTATTATATCAAGACCGATTGTCATATTAACCGTTTTTTCTGCGGCAATCGTCTTGACAGGAATTAAACCCTGATCATGATACATTGCAATATAACAATCATAAGGTGATTTTTGACCTCTGTAATAATTCTTTGCCGCCTCTATAAAAAGCGTATCTGACGGCAATGGCATAGTGATATTTACACCGTTTTTTCTTAGCTCATTCACGGCGGGAATTATTATCTTGATTTCTTCCGTACCTAAAATTCCGCCCTCGCCGGCATGCGGATTGAGCGAACATAATGCCAGCTTTGGAGCGGTAATATTATAATGTTTAACAAAAAAATTATTCAGGCGGACAATTTTATCCGCTATCATCTCTTTTGTGATAACGATATCTTTTAGCGCACAATGCCGTGTGAGCAAAAGAACGTTCAACCCGTCTGATACAAAAAGCATTTCGGCTTTTTGACCGCTGACAGCAAGATAATGCTCCAGAACTTCCGTCTGACCGTTGAATTTATGACCCGCAAGGTGAAGCGCCTCTTTTGACACAGGTGCGGTTACTATAGCTTTAGGGCGGATTTGACAGGCCGTTTTCAGACAGTTAAACGAAAACTCACCGGAAGCCTTTGTCGGTTTACCGTATTCTATTTTTGAATTGTACTCAATATCAATGATTTCGTAGTCGTTTTTTAACTCCGGATAAAGTTTCAGACTGTTCTTATTTGTAATAAGCACAACCTTATCCGCAGCAATATTAAGCTCGTTCAGGGCTTTAACGGTGATTTCCGTACCTATTCCGTTGATATCACCGGTTGTAATGGCGATTTTGTTTTTATAACTATTGTTCATGACTGCCGATATAGTTTAAAATCTCAATAAGCGTTTTAGGATTTCCGAGATTTCCCGATTTAGTAATAATCCACTGATTTTTGTAATCAACACAAAGAGCGATAGCCGGTGCTGCCTCATCTTTCATAGTCAGCTCTTTTGAAGAAATTGCACTACAACATTTATAAGATGTTTCACCGCCGAGAGTTATAAGAATAACCCGTTTTTGTTCAATTACACGTTTTGTCAATTCCGCAAGCCAGCCGGTAACTCTACTTGCAAGACCTGCCCTTGTCAATTCGCCCTTTAGAGAATCATCGGAAAAACCGTCAAAATTCTCTAACAACTTTGATGAATGAACGACAACCGTATTATTATCAACAAGTTTTTCACAAACTTCATTAACAAATTCATCCGAAACACCATTCAAAACCATTTCTATATTTACAGGTAATAAATAGATATTGTCATAATCATAGCTTTTGCCGAGCTGTTCTATCTGGCTGGAATTAATCTGTGTTGCGCTGCCCGATACAATAAATCGCGGTAATTTTGGAATAATTACAGGTTCAATCTCCACAGGTTTTTCAGCCTCCGGAACCCATAATTTTGCCAGAATACTTCCTGTTGCAGCTGTACCCGCAGGCAATATCTTATAATTTGATTTATTAATTGCAAGAACGATCTGTTCTATGTCAATCAAACTCGCAGCATCAGCAATGATAAGTTTTTTTTCATTCTTAATAAGCTCATTAATCCTCACAAGAACAGGTCCTGCCCCGTTCATAACGGTTTTAAGCCCGATATGCCCGACAAAGTCTTTTTCATCATCCTTAAGCTGACTCATAAACAAAGACGGAACATGTGATTCCGTAATCGGTGAATGCGGGTCGCGTGCAATCTCCGTACGTCCGATAGGTATACCTTTAGAAAGATGATACCCGCCCGCTGTTATACGTCCCTCCTGAGGAAATGCAGGGATTATTATTGAGGCATCATAGTCCAGTGCCTCAACCATCGCAAGAGTTTCCGCCGCAATGTTTCCCCTCAGCGTGGAATCTATTTTTTTATAATAATGTTCAAGATTGAGTTTTTTGTCAATATTCTCAATCACTTCAAGCATTCGTGAGCGTGCCTCTTGAAAATCAATATTTCTTGATTCCGTTGAGATAGCCCATATTTGAGTATTCAAATCATTTTCAGGCAAAGATTTGTAATCCAAGAGTATTTTTGTTTCGGCATTACATTTTTTGAATTGTAATGCTGTATCGTTAGCCCCCGTCAAATCATCGGCTATAATACCCACAATATTAGAAATTATCATTGTTCAATGTCTCTCTTGGAGTCGAGTAATCTAATATTAGCCGCCGTAACAATATATGATTGTCGGTTCTCACCTGATTGGTCAGTCCAATTGTTTACTCTGATACGTCCTTCAATTACCGCTAATCTTCCTTTTTTTAAATAGTTGCTTGCAAACTCTGCTTGTTTTTCCCAAATTTCTACATTAAACCAGTCAGTAACTTCTGCAGATGTTTTGCTGTCCCATCTGTTTACGGCAAGCGAAAATGTTGCACGGGATTTACCGGATTCATAATACTTTATCTCCGCATCTCTGCCTGCTCTGCCTACAATAACTACTGAATTCATATTTTCTCCTTAATATTTTTTCTTTAATTGTAACATGGTCTATAATAT
>JAJPXE010000203.1 GCA_021205645.1 Candidatus Gastranaerophilales bacterium
ATTTTATGGTATTATTTAGCGTGTAAATACACAACGGAGAGTGAAATGTTACATATAAGCTACGTTTTTTCATCATACAATATAGATATGCTGCTAAGGGTTTTAGCAGCAATATGCCTTGGTTTTATCATCGGCTTTGAGCGTGAAATAACCAACAAATATGCGGGGTTAAGAACGCATATACTTGTATGTTTGGGAGCGTGTGTATTTACGATATTATCGATATACGGCTTTCCCGAGCTGGTCAATTACGATATTCCGAACTACAACCCTACAGGAATACGCGACACGGCAAGGGTTGCCGCTCAGGTTGTTACCGGTATCGGTTTTATAGGTGCAGGAACAGTCTTGAGAAACGGTCCTACCGTTTTCGGACTTACAACCGCAGCTACTCTCTTTATGGCGGCAAGTATCGGTATGGCTTGCGGAGCAGGCATGTACGGACTCGCTATCGCTTCATCTATATTATCGGTTGCCGTTTTGACCTTAATCAGAGTATTTGAAAGACAGGTTCTCAACAGGTGCGCAAAAAATATTAAAAGATTGAAAGTAAATATCCACTGTGATAACGAAAATGTCGATGCTGTGCGGGAGTTTATGATGTCGAATTTCAAAACAGTTGATGCTTTAAAAATGCACAAACTCATTGAAAACCCCGCAAGAACCAAATTATCGCTTATTGTCGAAGTCGTAAGCAAACGTCCTATTCAGTTTATCTATGACAAATTAGAAAGTCTGCACGGGATTGAATCGATTTCTATCGATTCTGTCATTGAAAAATAATTTTATGCACAGGTGTAACGGATTATATTACAGATTAGTCAAAACTTTGTAAAATCTTCCGGCTGTTTCATTCAAAACCTTTAAGCCTGTTCAAACATATCCTTGCCGACATGGCAAATCGGACATTCAAAATCGTCAGGTAAATCTTCAAATTTTGTTCCCGGCTCTATTCCTCCCTCAGGATAACCCTGTTCTTCATCGTATTCCCAGTTGCATACCGTGCAAATATATGCTGCCATAATTACTCTCCTTTCATAAATATTTCTACAAAATCTATTATACCAATAATTTGTAATTTGTAATATACCCGAATTGTTATATTTATACTTTTTAAGTGTGCGGATTTTTTTATTCTTTCGCAGACCATTAGTCAAAAATGTTTTTATCATCAGAAACAGCACCCGTCGCTCTGATTTCATAAATATCTTTTAGCGTTTGCGTTAATGTCGGATTGAGCATGATTGGAGTGCATTTGCTCAGATAAATATTGTCTAACCCTAATCTTTTAAGGTTCAGAATATTTGATATAGTATGCTTATTACATTTTGATAAAAATAATGTAATTTTTACATTATTTTGTACGGCGTGAGTTTTAATCTTTTCAAAAATTCGGTATATCATATAGAAATCAGGTGCAGATTTGATATGAATAAAATTTTCCACATTGTGTTTTTCGGATAATGATATTACGACCGTATCATTTTCGGCATGTTTAAGCAAATTATCAAAGTAAAGTTTTTGTTCTTTTGTTTGCTCTTCCGTGCCGATGATTATAATATTCTTATAATCTTTAATATTTTGTATAAGGCTGTTCATTTTCTCACTCAAGTCATTCTCACTGCAGCCGATAGTAATACTTTCTCTTATTTTGCCGTGTTTAAATCCTCTGGCAGCAAGAGCAGATTCTATCAGTGGTGTATAGTCGTTATTACTTATCTTAATAACTCCCTGCGGAATAAAATTGTCTGTGGTAAATAATCTTCCTCTGTAGAGGTATTCAATATTTTCAAGAGAATGCCTGGCAATCAGGATTGCTCCGGGGAAAGTTGCAAAATCAAGTAGACAATGCTCTATTCCTTTCCCGAACTGACCTCTAAGGTGCTGATATTCTCTGAATTTCGGATATGTATAGGCGACAATCATCTCACCGTGAGTGTAGACATCTATATCTTTATCTTTTGCGGCATCAAGAATGTTTTTAAGCTCTTGTATGTTCGTTCCGGCGACGAGAATAGCTTTATTGGGGCGGGTTGTGTAAGAAACTTCTGCAGAAGTTTGTTCGCCGTATTTTTCTTTTCTTGTTTCGTATAGTTTTGTATACAAATAGTAGTCCGCTTCTACTGCTTTGTTTATTTTTTTAAGGATTATTTGAGTTGATAATTCCGGATAGTTTAGCGTATTGAGCAGATAGAGTATCTCGTTATAAGCACAATCATAATTTATATTAAAGCTTTTTAACTCAACAAGATTTATACAAATGCTTTTTAAAACAAGAAATAATATTTCATAGAGGTTTCTTTTTTCATCAGAAACGGATTTCAGTTTACGTGAAAATTCTTGTTCCCCCTGCCGTATCAGTTCCGTAATATTCAGATTTTTATGGAGTTTTATATCGCTTTGAATTTTTTTTGGGGTAATATTTCTTTCGCTGCAAATTCTGTTATATGTTTCAACGGATTCAAGAATAATTGTTTTAAGGTTGACAAGTGTTTGGTAGAATTGTTTATTCCCTGTTTCGAGATTAGACATTAGTCCTGACAGTGTATTTAGGATAATATCTTCTGTTGCATTATTTTTTACACCCAGATATTTAAGCTGCAGCGTAAAGAACGCAAGTTGTTTCAAATACATCACCAGCACTTCTCTCAGCGAAGATGTACGGGGGTTTATTGAGCAGATACCTTTTGAGATACAGCTGTCATATTGGTAGTCTTCGTAATAATTATAAAAC
>JAJPXE010000118.1 GCA_021205645.1 Candidatus Gastranaerophilales bacterium
GCCAATCTGCAAAGCAGTTGGCACTGTCTGCTCCGCGGGGGTGGGGTGCGATTAGGAAATCGCAAGGAAATCACCTCACCCGAATTTCTAAGCTCACTTCGTTCGCAAAGAAATTCTGCCCTCTCCGTCCGGAGAGGGCAGAGCGGGGGTATCATCTCATCCGGGGGTAAATGGATTATATTCCGGAATTTGCACGGTTATCACCTCACCCGAAAAGAATTTCCCTCCCCAACCGGGGAGGGGAGCGGAGCGGGTGCCAATCTGCAAAGCAGTTGGCACTGTCTGCTCCGCGGGGGTGGGGTGCGATTAGGAAATCGCAAGGAAATCACCTCACCCGAATTTCTAAGCTCACTTCGTTCGCAAAGAAATTCTGCCCTCTCCGTCCGGAGAGGGCAGAGCGGGGGTATCACCTCATTCGGGGGTAAATGTATTGTATTCTAAAATCTACACGGTTATCACCTCACCCGAAAATCTGGTTCTCGTTCTCCCCGAACCGATTTTCTGCCCTCTCCGGAGTGGTAAATATATTGCAGGAATTGAAAATACATTTACCCCTGCCCTCTTCTGCGGAGCAGGAGAGGGCAGGATTGTTGGGCTATATCTGACAATGATACTCCTTTACTCTCTTTATTCCATTTACCCTTTTTATGACGAAAAATTTTCCCGCTCCCGAATAAACTGTTTTGCTATATTGTTATTTATTGTATAATATACATTACTGAGGAGGTAATCTGAATGAATATAATGCAAATGATGCAGCAGGCACAGAATATCCAGAAAAAATTAAAAGATGTTCAGCAGGAATTATCGGAAACAGAGGTAAGCGGCGAGGCATTCGGCGGAGCTGTTAAGGTAATCTGCGACGGACAGGGCAAGTTTAAATCAATAAAGCTTTCTGCCGAATTGATAAACCCTGAAAATCCGGACTCTGTTGATGAAGATACGATTGAAACATTAGAAGATGCTATTATAACGGCAATCACTCAAACTTCTCAAAAAGCATCTGCCGAAATGGAAGAAAAAATAAAAGCTGTTACAGGCGGTATCAGTATTCCGGGTCTATGTTAAGATGATATATCCGAAACCGATAGCGGCATTGATAGAGTATTTTCAAAAGTTTCCGTCAGTAGGTCCAAAATCTGCACAGAGGATGGCATTTCAGGTCTTAAAAATGCCAATTGATGAGGTGAGGCGGTTTGCGGAGGCGATTATTGATGCTAAAACTCAGACCTGTGCCTGTCAGGTTTGTTTTAATCTGTCAAATGCGAGTCCGTGTGAGATTTGTCAATCTTCAAGACGTGATAGGTCTGTCATCTGTGTTGTGTCGGAGACAAAAGATCTGGTTGCGATAGAAAAAACTAATGAGTACACAGGGCTGTATCACGTTTTACAGGGTTTAATTTCTCCTATGGAGGGTATCGGGGCGGATGATATCCGGATTAAAGAATTGTTATCCCGCCTTGTGAATGATACGGTTAAAGAAGTCATTCTGGCATTGAGTCCTTCCGTTGAGGGTGAGGCTACGAGTTTGTATCTGACAAAGCTTATTAAACCATCCGGTATCAAAATAACCAGAATAGCATTCGGGCTTCCTGTCGGGGCAGATATAGAATATGCAGATGAGATTACTCTGGCAAAAGCTATTGAGGGCAGAAGAGAGTTATAAATAATATCCGACCGGCTATTAAAATTCATGCCCGTATAAGGAAAAATATGTTATGAGTGAAAATATACTGGAGATAAACAATTTAAAAGTTGAATATAAAACAGCGGAAATAAACGGCAGCAAGATCGTCAAAGCTGTAAACGGGGTATCTCTGGAATTAAAAGAGGGTGAAACATTTGCCATTGCGGGTGAGTCGGGATGCGGCAAATCTACCCTTGCAAAAGCAATAATGCACCTTGTACCTTATTGCGGGGGTGATATAGTATTTATGGGGCAGGATATTTCAAGATATAGCGAAAAAGAGCTTGGTGAATATCGAAAAAATGTTCAAATGGTGTTCCAGAACCCTTATTCGAGTTTAAATCCCAAAATGACTATCCGCCGGATATTAACCGAACCGCTTGATATAAATACGAATTTTTCAAAGGTTGAAAAGGAGCGCCGTGTAGAAGAAATAACCGGCAAAGTCGGGTTGGATAGGGCGCATCTTGATTTGTATCCTCATGAATTTTCAGGCGGTCAACGTCAAAGGATAGCGATTGCACGGGCTTTGATGCTAAAACCCCGATTGATTATTGCAGACGAGCCTGTCAGTGCTTTAGATGCAAGTATTCAGGCGCAAATTTTGAATATGCTTAATGAGTTAAAAAAAGAGTTCGGGCTTACGCTCCTGTTTATATCCCACGATTTGAGCGTTATAAGGTTTCTGGCAGATGAAGCAGCTATAATGTATCTTGGTGAGATTGTTGAAACCGGCACAAAAGATGAGATATTTAATTTGCCGGCACACCCTTATACAAAGGCATTGCTTGATGCGGTTCCGAAATTTGACAAGAAAACCGAAAACTATCTCACGGGTGATATTCCGTCCGGACTGCCCGACGGGTGTAAGTTTTCATCACGCTGCAAATATACTACGGAAAAATGTGATTTTGCCTGTCCGGAATTTGTTGAGATAAGCCCGACGCACAAAGTCAGATGTATACTATAGGAGTTTGCGGGGAAATCCTAAAATTTGCACGGTTATCACCTCACCCGAAAAAAATTTCCCATCCCCAAACGGGGAG
>JAJPXE010000207.1 GCA_021205645.1 Candidatus Gastranaerophilales bacterium
TTATATAACTGTTCAAAATCCGTATCGGATAACATAATATATTCTCCCGCCTGATTTACCAGAAGATTAGTATTGTCTGATGTCTTAAAATTAAAAGGCAAAATTATATAATTGTTCAAAATATTATCTTTCTATCACACTGAATGCTTTTTTGTAGATTGCTTTCTTAATTCACCGAATTGATTATTTAAATTCTCTCTCAGTTGCTGTTCTGCAAGCATTTGATTGAATTTTGTTCGTTGTTAATATTGAGCGGTATTGTGTATGCACTTGTGCAAATTCCCATATTTGCCAGAACACAGACGGTTAAAACCGACACACTCGATAAAATTCTTTGAATAGATATTTTCATACTTTATTTATTCTTTTTTATTTTATCGGAATTTTGTCATTCTGTGCATTAGTCACAGGAGCGATTTTTAAGCACAGAAAAACATAAACTTGTTATAAATATATTAATTAGATTGGTGTGGCGACCTAATTAATTAAATTTTAGCACTAAAATTTAGATATGCAAGGTATTTTCGATAAAAATCGCAAACTGATCAGGGTTATTGGTGAAATTGTAAAAGAACACCGAAAAATAACCGGAAAATCAATGTATTGTATTTCAGCTGAAATTTTGATGTCAAAATCAACATGGCGGGATGTTGAGAATGGTAATGCCGGTGATATTAACCTTTCAACGTTATGGCGTATTGCGGAAGGATTGGAAATACTGCCGGAACAACTAATATTGGAAGTAAGACAAAGACTGGGGAAAGATTTTTCTTTAACTGAATTAAATTGATTGTTTAACAACTCTCAACTTATAACTAATATCGCGTACTTCGGCGGTAGGGGCAGGTGTATCAATTGCAGATAAGAGTTTCTGCCCCAACAGGGATAAGGGGGGGGCAATCACTTCACCCGAAAAGTCCCCCTCCCCGACCGGGGAGGGGTTAGGGGTGGGGTGCTATTGTACGGCATAACCTCGTCAATAAGTGCTTTGTTGCCCTCACGCATAAATGTCCAAATATCTTTATTATTTCGCTTATAATTTTTGATAAACCGGTAATATGCCGATTTAGAAGCAACTGTTAACCCCTCTCTCTCCAGATTATATTTAACAATATCGTATGCTTTTCCGGCATTGAACCTGTTAGGATTTAGCATTATATTAACAAATTCTTTTTGTTCACGCTCTGTCAGAACTGTATTGATATCGTTTTCAAACCCGCAATTATATGTTGCAATCAGTGTTCTGTAGTCGTTATCGCTCTCTTTGTAGAGTTTATTCCAGCGGTAGAGCGTAGCGAGTGATACTTTTCCAATTATATTAAAAAGGCCTACTGACAGATTTTGCGTGTTATACATATCGATAAAGTCTTTATCCGCCTGTTTTTTATTCTTTTTATCCGCCCTGAATGACTGCCAGTGGCAAATCAAGTCAACTTTAGCTCTTGCCAGTACTTTCGCTTTGTCGCAGGCGTATGCCGGTGCAACGGAGTCGGTGCTGCGGAGCGGGTGCCAATCTGCAAAGCAGTTGGCACTGTCTGCTCCGCTGCGGAGCGGGTACTGCTGTGCAGCACAGTCTCCCCGCAGGGGTGGGGTGCAATCTATTTCCCCGCTCTGCGTAGCAGACCGTGTCAGCTCCGCTGACACCCGCTGCCGCAACTCCGGCTCAAGACTCGATACAAGAATTTCGTACCGCTTCCCACCGTTACCCTGAACAAAACGTATCTGATATTGCCCCTTTTTACAAAGCCATTGAAGAGTACGTACATTCATTCTTAGAATCACAGCTGCTTTTTTTATGGATATATATTCGGTTTCCAAAAAACTATCCCTCACCAATTCCACAACCTGTCTTTAAATTTCTTCCTTGTATCCAACATTATTTTTAAGCCAATCATCTACACGGCTCACGGTAGATAAACCGTAAATAGAACGATATACGGCAGACTTAGTAATCCCCAAATCGTTTGCAATATCTACAAGTTTCAATCCGCTACAGCATAGCTCATACTTTATCAATGCCGCACGTTTTACATTTTTTAAATTTTGATTGCTTTTTTTGCTCATGTGTGATGTTATGTTCATGCAAAAATCGTCTTGGATTTTTGTAAGTTAATTTATTGACTATATACACATTTTATGTTCAATCGAACAAAAAGTCAAGTCCATTTGGCGTAAATTTTATATGATCGAAGAAAATCTAAAAAAAATACGTACAGAATTAGGCTTATCCGTAGCAAAGTTCGCAGATAAGTTAGAGATGTCTGCAAATACTATTACAAATTATGAACAAAACCGCCGAGAACCATCTTTAAATCTTTTTGTTCAGTTGAACAAAAAACTTAACGTCAATCTTAATTGGTTTGTGTCAGGAGAAGGAGAGATGTTCAATGCTCCTAAACCTGAACAGACCCTAAACTTTACCGTATGTAAAACTTGTCCTGTCCAAAAACAAACCGAAATCAGCTCTGACAATATTCAATCACTAACCCCGCAACAGTATCAGAAATTAATAAAACTTTTGGACTCTATACAAATATTTTGAACAGAAATAATATTAAATATTTTACTTAAATTTAGTATATACTCTTATTTAAATTTTCCTCAGGCGGGTATATCTTTTGTATATCTTTTTCAAGGTGCGCAAAAGGTGCGCAATCTGTCCTATTTTTCAATAAACAATCTACTGTTTTTTAAAAGTATTTAAAAGCACCTTTCAAAAC
>JAJPXE010000184.1:0-955 GCA_021205645.1 Candidatus Gastranaerophilales bacterium
TTCTAATATAACATGAGCTTGACAATTATGATTGAAATATTATGATAAGAAAGTGGTGTAGTGGGGCGTCGCCAAGTGGTAAGGCACCTGGTTTTGGTCCAGGCATTCCGGAGGTTCGAATCCTTCCGCCCCAGATTTATTGCGTAAGATAGTTCTCCGGCGAATTTGTCAAATGGCTTTTTGCTAAAACCCCAACATCAATTCTGTACAGTTGCCGGCAGTATAGTAATACATAGTCTGCAAGTAAGCGGCGAGGCCGGAAATTAAAGCAGGATAAATCGAAAACACAAATTATATACGTTTAATTTCTCCACACTCAAAATTGTAAAGTTTTGTTACAAGTGTATATAACTCTCTTGATTTAAAGAAGCAAAATGTGGATAATATATATGTAGGATATATGTTCTTACGTACGAGGATTTAGTGTTTAAGACTCAGTTTTGTATTTCCATTTTTAGGCGGAATACTTGAAAAGATTTTAATTTTAGTTGTTGATTGAATGCGTGCGATTTTATAAATCGCACTTTTTATTTTTTATCGGGGATTTTTAGATAATTTAAAGCACTGAGAAAAAATGGCAGCATATAACATTTTTACACCAAATTGACTGAGCTAGTTAATTAAACGCAACACCTAATCTGTGATAGAATGCAGGTAAAATCAGAACCCTGCTATTGATGTTGCATGAAGAAAATACACATGGCAGATATTTTTAGAAATCACCTCTAAAAAGTTAAAAGAAGAAGTATTTTAGGAAAAAATAAAAGTTTTAAAAATTATCTTCCCATTTTTTTACTAAAGGGTGAAAATTTAACAATAACAATAAAAAACACCATCAAGCCTATGCTTAATAGTGTCATTTTTCAAAATGGTGGGCGATACAAGGCTCGAACTTGTGACCCCTTGAATGTCGTTCAAGTGCGCTACCAACTGCGCCAATCGCCCTTTTATTTAA
>JAJPXE010000184.1:1055-2716 GCA_021205645.1 Candidatus Gastranaerophilales bacterium
TTGTCATCATACGCACTTACGGAATTGATTATACATCAGTCTTTTTCGACCATGCAATATTTTATTCCGGAGTGCGCTGCCGCCTCTCACTCGGAAATACTTAATTTCCTCGTTCGGCAGAGTGCCAATCGCCCTTTTATTTAATTGTCATCATACGCACTTACGGAATTGATTATACATCAGTCTTTTTCGACCATGCGGTATAGATTATATATCCTTTTCGACCATACCGGTTCAACCTACATATAAACTACAAGAAAAGTCTAACACAAATACTCCATTTAATCCTTTTTTAGTTAAGGCATGTTAAGCTAAAATATTAATGCTATGAAAAAATATATTATAATTCTCTCAATAATTCTGTTTTCAATCTGCTCAATGCCAACACAGGCAATAAAAATCGGTCTGTCAGTAAAAGAACCGTCCGTCATGATATCTGCCTCTGATGAAGCTCAAATAATTGATGTCAAAACAAATAAACAGGTCTGTATAATACATAAAATGCTCATGTATGAAGTGACTCCCATTGGTGATAAATCCATGATTGTCCGCTCTAACTACGGTCAATGCACTATATATACCAACGATGTCGTTCTTAAACCGCTAGATACAAATGCCTGCGTTTATACCAAAGGCAAATGGTACAGAGGTATTTTAAGGATACAAAATACTGATAATACACTGACCGTCATAAATGACATTTGTATGGAAAATTATATTCAAGGAGTTCTGTCATCAGAAATGCCCTCATCATGGGATATGGAAGCCCTGAAAGCTCAGGCAATTGCCGCAAGAACCTATGCAGTTGCGAACTACGGCAAACACTGTCAGGAAGGTTTTGATCTGGTCGATACACAAATGGATCAGGTCTACAACGGCATAGAAGCCGAAACAGAAAACTCTAACAAAGCCGTACTTGAAACCGAAGGCATTATCATGATTTATAATAATAAACCTATTACAGCGATGTATTCATCCTCCGCAGGAGGACAAACTCACTCGGCACTTGAGGCATGGGGAAATAATATACCTTACCTTCAATCAGTACCGTCTTATGATGATAATGTCAAAAGTGCAGGGCATGGCGTCGGCATGACACAGCATGGCGCAAAAAATTTAGCCAAAATGGGCAACAATGCTTACCAAATTTTGTCACATTTTTACAATAATATACAATTTGCAAGACTAAATCCCGTGTATTATAAATAACTCAAAGCCTTATTATAACAGGGGTTTCATTGTTTATATGTCTGCATGCCTTATGTTGTCAATATTACAATTATTTTAATGCTTGCAAATTAAAGAATAATGTGTATAATTGAAAATGTAGAGTTTAGTGTTTATATGCAGCACGGCTTGCATATAGTAGAAAAAGGAGATTATTATGAACAAAGACGAATTAGTAAAAGAAATTGCAAAAAAAGCAAGTGTTTCACAAAAAGCAGCTTCTGATATTTTATCAGCAACTTTAGAAGTTATCGAAAAAACAGTTTCTAAAGGCAAAAAAGTTACTTTAGTAGGTTTCGGAACATTTGAAGCTCGCAAGAGAGCTGCAAGAACAGGACGCAACCCTCAAACAGGTGCAGAATTAAAAATCGCTGCAAAAACGGTTCCTGCTTTCTCTGCTGGTAAAAAATTCAAAGAATTAGTTAAGTAATTTC
>JAJPXE010000226.1 GCA_021205645.1 Candidatus Gastranaerophilales bacterium
ATTTATGATTTGAAAGAGATAAATCACATACCGTTTAACGATTTTGTTAAGAAAACGGGTTCTTTTATAAAAATAGGGTTGAATAATTTTATTGACAGCGAATTTGATGATGTTATCGATCTAAGTGCTCTGACGGTTAGGGGTTTTAACGCTAATATGAATGATATAGCGGATTATATATATGCTCACAAAGATTATGAAATTGTAATTGCAACAAAGTATTCGGAGCGAGTAAAAGAGGTATTATCGGCTTACGAGATATTCAATGTTGAATTTTTTGACAACATCTCTACTTCGGGGACAATTATAGAGAATGCAAAATTTCTGTTACTGACAGATAAAGAATTATTCAACAAAAAAAATAAGGATATAACCTCAACCAAGCGCTCGTATTTCAAGGAGAAAGCGGAATACATTGAAAGCATAAATGATATTCAATCGGGTGAATATGTTGTTCATTCCATACATGGTGTAGGAATTTATCAGGGTTTGACCCGCCAGGAGCTTGACGGACAGTTAAAAGACTATCTGACGATTGAGTATGCGAATAAAGACAAGCTCTACATTCCTGCAGAACAAATAAACCTGTTGTGCAGATATCGCGGTGCGGGTGCAGTCAGACCTAAACTTTCAAGAATGGGCGGCTCCGACTGGGAAAATACAAAATCACGAGTTAAAAAAGAAGTTGAAAAAATTGCTGTTGACCTGCTTCGTCTTTATGCAAAACGTAAAATGCTGCAAGGTATAAGTTTTGATGCAGACACGGCATGGCAGGTCGAAATGGAAGAATCTTTTGAATACACAGAAACTCCTGACCAGATGAAAGCAATAAACGATGTTAAATCCGATATGGAAAATATAAATCCTATGGATAGATTAATTTGCGGTGATGTCGGGTTCGGCAAGACGGAAGTTGCAATGCGGGCTATGTTTAAGGCCGTTACATCAGGAAAACAGGTTGCACTGATTGCACCGACAACTATTCTTGCGCTACAGCATTACCGGACAATATCAGAGAGATTCAAACCTTATCAGATTGATGTTGAACTGCTCTGTCGCTTTCGTTCGGTTAAAGAACAGAAAGAAACGCTTAAAAATATGGCACTCGGAAACTGCGAAGTCGTAATAGGTACTCATAAGCTGCTGCAGAATAATATTATATTTAAGGATTTGGGACTTCTTGTTATTGACGAAGAACACAGGTTCGGTGTCAGACATAAAGAAAAGCTTAAACAATTCAGAGAAAATATTGATATTATATCAATGTCGGCAACCCCTATCCCGAGAACACTTTATATGTCGCTTTCGGGAATAAAAGATATGTCCGTCATAACCACACCGCCGAAAAACAGGCTCCCGATAAAAACTTTTGTCGGAGCGTATAACGAACAGACAATAAAGAATGCTATCACTCACGAGCTTGACAGGGACGGTCAGGTATTCTATCTCTACAACAGGGTTGAAACAATAGAAGAATTTAAGCTAAAATTACAGGAACTTGTGCCGAATGCAAGGATTGCAATAGGTCATGCACAGCTTAGCGAAAATCAGCTTGAAGATGTTATTGTAGGGTTTGAAGAACATGATTATGACATTTTGTTATGCACTACAATCATTGAAAACGGGCTTGATATCCCGAACGCAAACACAATAATAATTCATGATGCAGACAAATTTGGATTAGCCCAGCTTTACCAGCTGCGAGGTCGTGTAGGTCGTTCGGAAAGACAGGCATATTGTTACTGCCTGTATAAGTCAGGTAAAAACCTTACAAAAGAAGCCTATCAACGACTTATGGCAATAAAAGAGTTTTCTTCGCTGGGCAGCGGATATCAAATAGCAATGAGGGATGTGGAAATAAGAGGGGTCGGAAATATTCTCGGAACAAAACAGCATGGACACATGGTTAATGTTGGTTTTGATACCTATTGCCGGTTGTTAGATGAAACAATTAATGAACTTAGGGGCGAAAAAATAGAAAAGAAAATCCCTGCTATCGTTGATATAAATGTGACTGCATTCATTCCTGATGATTGGGTCGGCTCAAAAGAACAGAAAATGATTGAATATAAACGTCTTGCGGATGTTCATAACGAAACCGAATTGAGCTATATTGAAGCCGAATGGAAAGACAGGTTTTCTAAAATACCGGAAGAAGTTGCCAATCTTATAAAGCTTGTTCAAATTCGGCTTGCCGCATCAGGGGCGGGTGTGACCACCATTCGTGAAACTCCTGATAATATCAGAATATACACTCCGTTTACAGCAAATGAATGGCGTATCCTGCAAATGAAGCTTCCAAAACATATTACTAAATTTATTAAGTACACAGCTGCACCAAAGTCCTGTCAGGATGCTAATTCTATTCTTTTGTTGAATAATTCCGTAATGAATTTTAATGAAATATTTAACATTCTGACAGATTTGTTTTATGATATAGAAGAGATAAGAAAAGAATTTGATAAGGGGATAAATTAAATGAAGAGAGTTTTATTAACATTGTTGGCATCAGCACTGATATTTTCGGGCTGCGGGCTAAAAAAAGACGTTATTATGAAAGTTAACGGCAAGGATATAACAAAAGCACAATTTGACACAGCATATCAAAAAGCGGCTAAAAACTCCCAGCTTGCTCAGATGGGTATTGATATTCCCGAAGATGAAAATAACCTGATGTATTTAATGATTAAAAACAGAGTTATAAATG
>JAJPXE010000176.1 GCA_021205645.1 Candidatus Gastranaerophilales bacterium
GAACGGGAATCGGTATTTCAATGGCGGCAAACAAGGTAAAGGGAATCAGAGCGGCGGTTGTAAACAACGAATTCGGCGCTGAAATGACCCGCAGACACAACCATTCAAATATTCTTTGTATGGGAGGCAGAGTCACCACCGAGGAGGAAGCCGTAAAATACACCGATATTTTTCTCAACACACCCGAAGAGGGCGGCAGACACGACAAGCGTGTTGCTATGCTCGCCGAAATAGAAAACGGCACTTTTAAAGCGTAGCCTGAGCCTATCGGGTTAAAAGCTCACTTAAAACGCTTGACTTTTCGACTTCTTTATGCTATACTTTACAAGAAAATTTAACAGCGCATTAACGACACATGTAGTGCTTTGCACGTAAATCTGATCACGGTACACAGCAGCCCGATTAGTTTTTACGCAAGCGTGCATGTGTTTTTTTGTGCAAAAAAGGAGATAGTTTTATGCCGAGAAATCAATTTCAAAGAATGGTTTTCGCCTTTATCACGGTAGTAATAACCGTTCACGCTTATGTATTTTACAGCCTCTATGTCATCAACGGCTCAACGCTTATGTCCGTAAACGGTGCCGACAGCGTGCTTGCCGCAATAAATAATCAGGGCGGCGTATATATGTTTGGCAGATATATGCCGATTTGGGCTATAATTTTAACCGAGTTTATCCTTGCATATTTGCTTGAGGTTACTATGGGCAGTCCCTGCTCCTTCAAGCTTGCTTCACGCATTTTTGACCCTAAAACGACTCATCCCGTTATTTTTGAGTCGGCAATCATTTGCGCCACGGTCGGCTTGATGTGCCCCTCAATGAGCTTTCTCGCTTCTATTATGTATTATCCTTACTATTCGGGCTTCAATCTGCTCACCCTGCTTGCAAATTGGCTCAAGCTTGTTTGCTTCAACTTCCCGTTTGCGTTCTTTACTCAGCTGTTCTTTATTCAGCCGTTTGTTCGCAAGACCTTTAAGCTGATTTTCTGCAGGGATATCAAAAATCGTGAAAAGCTTCAGCCTGCTGACTGATAAACAAAAAACAACCATCGACAGCTCGGTGGTTGTTTTTGTTTTTGAAGAATAATCTGTTAATCCATTCTTTTGTCGCAGAAGTCACACATTACCATACCCTTTTTCTCATAGCTCAGATTGGGCAGGTAATCCTCCTGCTGAGTGATACATTTCGGATTGCTGCACTTATGCTCGGAAACGGTCGTTTCCCTGTTGTCTATAAAAAACTCGTCATCCTGAAGCAGAAGCAAAATAAGCGTCATTCTGCCGTACATTCCGTACTGTGCCTGTTTAAAGTATAGCGCCCTCGGGTCGTCATCAATATCAACGGTAATCTCGTTGTTCCTCGGAAGAGGATGCAGGATAATCATATCATCCTTTGCCGCCGCAAGCTTTTCCTTATCAAGCACAAAAACATTTTTCTGAGCCTCATATTCAGCCTCGCTTGCAAATCTTTCCCGCTGAATTCTCGTCATATACAGCACGTCAAGGTCGCCTATGGATTCGGCAAGATTGTCGGAAAATTCATACTTGCAATTATTCTTTTCAAGAATATCAATTATATAAAGCGGAATACTTAATTCTTTTGTAGAAATAAGTACAAAGCTGTTATTTTTATACCTAGCCAAGGTTTTAATAAGCGAATGTACTGTTCTGCCGTTTAGCAGGTCGCCGCAAACGCCTATTTTCAGGTTGTCAAGCTTGCCCTTTTCACAGCTGAGCGTAACAATATCCGTCAGAGTCTGAGTGGGGTGGAGGTGACCTCCGTCGCCGCAGTTGATAACCGGAACGCCCGCATAAAGCGAAGCCGCTGTTGCGGAGCCTTCAATCGGGTGCCTTATTGCGATTATATCAGCGTATCCGCCGATAATCGTTATCGTGTCCTTCAGGCTTTCTCCCTTTGAAACCGACGAATTCATCGGATTATCAAAGCCTATTGTGCGTCCGCCGAGCTTCAGCATTGCGGTTTGAAACGACATTTGTGTCCTTGTGCTCGGCTCATAAAAAAGCGTTGCAAGAATTTTGCTGTCGCAGGAATGCCTGTAGTCGGAAGGATTTTTCATAATCTTCTGCGCTTTTTTAATAATTTTGTCAATTTGCTGAGGGGTCATAACTTCAAGGTCAATCAAATTTTTGTTTTCCATAACAACACAGCTTTCCGATTTTTTCTTATTGTATCAAACTCACGCCTGATTTTAGTATATATAAAAGAAAAATGAGATACAATTTCCGTATTTGTTGCTTTTTCTGAATTTGCCGTTATCAGTCCGAGTTTTTCTCTCTGATAATTCTTTCCAAATCATCCTTTGAAAACACATAGCTCTTGTTGCAAAAATTGCAGATTGCCACCGTGGTTCCGCACTCATCGGTCATTGAGCGAATATCGTCATCGCTCATAGTGCAAAAATATCTTTCAAGCTTTTCCTTGGAACAGGTGCAGACATAATTGACCGGGTTTTCGTCAAGCACCTCAACATCAAATCCCTCAAGCGCAGTTTTGCAAATGTCAAGAATACTCATTCCCTTTGCCAGCATTGTAGTTACCGGTTCAAGCTTTTCCACATTCTTTTCAATCTTATCTATTGTGCTGTCGTCTGCTCCCGGCAAAAGCTGAATAAGCAGTCCGCCTGCCAGCATAACCTCGCCGTCCTCCTTGTCAATCAGCACGCCGAGTGCGCAAACCGTCGGTATC
>JAJPXE010000123.1 GCA_021205645.1 Candidatus Gastranaerophilales bacterium
AGCACAGCCCTTGAAGTGGGGCTATAAAAACTACTACTCTATAATACAAGGAAGAGAAGAAACAGTCTATAGAATGGATTTATATCGGGGCGTTCATAGTCATATTTTTTGCGGCACTATTTTTTGCCTTTCCTATTTACGATTATGGTGTCGAGAATCAGGGCATTTCATTAGATTATCATTTTGATAACATAGTTGAAGGTGATTACTTTTCATTTTCTATATTTGCACGAGATGGGATGTCATATGATTGGGATAATTATGAAATAGTTTTTGATGGATTTACAGCAGAGGAATATGTATATGAATCGAAGTACGATGATTACAAAAGCTTCTTCTTTTCTAATATTACCGACACAGGTGGGGAAAAAACAAAAACAATAACATTCATCCTCAACGAAAAACACGAAGACTCCCCAATTGAACTTACGATTTCGTTTAACCTACGCTCTAAAATGTGGCTGTTCAGGCGAAGCTTGTTTAAAGCGACTGTTCTTTTTGGCGGTTTGATAGTTTTTGCCGGAATAAGATATAGATATAAGTTGATAAGAGAGCTAACATTTGCTCTATACACGTTATTGTCACTGTCTATTTTTACCGATTTCATTCAGAAAAATTTGCGACTGAATTCTTCTACAGTAGTTTATATTGTTTTGTGCTGTTGCTTTCTCCTGTACTTGTTCTCCTGCATCCTATGCGCAAAAGGAGTTTTTGGGCTAATGGGTTATACGATATTGACAATATCTGCAAGTACATATTTACTTTATCAGCTTTCGTACTTCTTCAGCTATTACTATGACCTTTCATATTCTCTATCATCTGACATCGTATGGTATGACACCTACAGTCCAATTTATATTTCATTCGGAAGTGATGAGTACAGTCTTTTTGAAGGATTTATCTACAGGAGATTGTGGATGGTGAAGGAAAATATTAAATATGGACTCTATTCGTTCCGTTATTTCTTTTCCTTTCCGGATGATGATATATACGGTTTGGCATCTGTGTTTCAATTTATGCTGGGCAAGATGTATGATCTTGTTGTTTTCGGCAGTGTCGCCAATTGCATTATCAAAGCATCGAAACCGAGAATTCACAAGAAACAGACGAAGGGTGAAGAAAAGTAAGGAGAGGATTGATTATATGAAAACAGTAATAATGGCCGGAGGCAGGGGAACACGCATTTCTGCTATCGCCCCTGATATTCCGAAACCGATGATTGAAATAGATGGGATGCCCGTGTTGGAGAGGGAGATATACTGTCTCCGTGAGCAGGGCTTTACAGATATAATTCTTACAGTAGGGTACAAAGCTGATGTGATTATAGACTATTTTGGAGACGGCAGTAAAAAGTCAAAGGCTATAGGTGAGCCTTTTGGCGTGAATATAGAATATTTCGTGGAAAAGACACCTCTCGGCAATGCAGGGGCGTTGTTTCAGCTGAAAGATAAACTGGCAGAAGACTTTCTGCTTCTGAACGCAGATGCTATTTTTGATATTGACTTTAACCGCATGGTTGACTTTCACAAGTCGCATAATGCCATGGTTACCCTGTTCACTCATCCTAATTCTCACCCATATGACAGTGGACTTATTATTGCAGATAATAATCACACGGTTTTATCTTGGCTGGCTAAAGAGGATGAGAGACCTACATATTATAAGAACCGCGTCAATGCCGGTTTACATGTCATTTCCCCTTGTGTTCTTGAACAAACCATAACGACGCCTAAAACCGATCTTGATCGTCAGCTTCTCAAGCCACTGGCCGGGACAGGGAAAATGGTCTGCTATGACAGCCCTGAGTATGTAAAAGACATGGGCACACCGGAACGTTATTATTCTGTTTGCGAGGATTTCAAGGCAGGGAGAGTGACTGCGAAGAACCTGAGAAATAAGCAGAAAGCCGTCTTCTTGGATCGTGACGGCGTTATTAATAGGTATGTAGGATTTCTTCGAAATATTTATGATTTTGAGTTGGTTCCGGGTGTTGTAGATGCAGTAAAGAAAATCAACGCGTCCGGCTATCTTGTAATCGTGGTGACGAATCAGCCTGTGATTGCCAGAGGAGAAGTGAGTTTTGAGGAGCTTGATGAAATTCACAACAAGATGGAGACACTTCTCGGACTTGAAGGAGCATATCTGGATGGCATTTACTTTTGTCCACATCATCTACACGGCGGTTATGAGGGAGAAGTAAAAGAACTAAAAATTGACTGTGATTGTCGGAAACCAAAACCGGGGATGTTGATGAAAGCGGCAGAGGATTTTAATATCGATTTAGGTGAAAGTTGGATGATTGGCGATGGCGAGAATGATATAAAAGCGGGGAAAGCCGCTGGCTGCCACACAGCACTTCTTGTAGGTGAGGGAAGCGATTGCAAGAGAGGCTGTGATTTCGGACAGGAAAGAACGCTTGAATCATTGAAAGATTTTGTAGATGAGTGTCTAATGCTGTAATTATATCAGATGTGTCAAAGAGGTGTATTTGAATGAGCAAAATAGAAAATCTCATATTACAGCTTACGAGCAGAGCCTTGTTCAAAGCACCTGTGGATTTTAATCCCGCCATAGTTGACTGGGTAAGTCTCTACAAGGAAACTTCTAGCCAGGCTCTGACACTCCTTATTTGGGATACCCTTACGGACGAGGAACGTGCATCTGTGCCGGGAAATATAGCTCCAGTTAGGGAGCAGGATGCGA
>JAJPXE010000051.1:0-1235 GCA_021205645.1 Candidatus Gastranaerophilales bacterium
ATATTATATTTATTTGTCGGTTCGTCCAGTTGAAATGTTTGTATCAATTCGTCAACATTGCCGAACAGTTCACGTCCGTAGTTCAGTGCCGTTGTATTTCCGCTTTCCGCCTCTGCTTTGATTATATCATCTACGGACATATCAGCATAACTGTTCATTCGTGAAGTGCTAATATGAAGTTGATTTTGCAAATAGTACTGGTCTGTATTAAGCGAAATAGTCATAGATAGCTCCTATTTATATATTATATATATAATAAGTAAATCCTCTGTCAAAAATTGCTTTTTTGTTAAGTTTTTTTACGCTTATTTGCCTGCGGGAAATCTAAAATTTTCGGAACGGATTTGAATGATTTTTTGTATTTTTTTTGCAAATTCGTGTTGTTTATAATTTTCTCATTTCTGAGATTTCGGGATTCAGCAATCTTCTGCCGACACCACTGAAATTGACGGAGCAGAGTAATTTATCGCCGTAGTTTATCATTTTTTCAACAACTCCTTCTCCGAATTCTTGATGCAGGACTCTGTCACCCGCTTGTAGTTTATCACTTCTCACTTTATCTTCATCGGGGATATCGGATGAGTAGACAGGAACTACCGGAGTTGTGTTTGCCCGTGTTTGGAGCAATTCGGGAGAAGTTTTAGGCATAGCGGCCTGTTGAATTTCTTCATCGGCACTTTTGGTTTGCGCTTGTTGTTGCGGCTGTGACCGGGCCGGCTGTTGAGGTTCAGATTCAGGTTCAGGTTTAGGTTCTGGCGATGGCTGTTGTGCCACTGCCGGCTCAGACTTTGGGTCGGTGTCTGCCGCCTCCGATTCGTGTCGGGTTTCTTCTGCCTGTGCCGGAATGGTTCCGGATTCCGGCGGCGGAGGTGTTTCTTTCTGTTGCACCGGATTTATCGCAGGAATTTCTTCATCAGGCTTCGATAACTCTTCTATCATATCTAAATCATCGTCTGATAATTCTTCCTCTTCATCATCTAAATCGGGTACTGTATCCAAAGCCTCATTGATTTCATTTGAGGTTTGTTCACCAGTTGATGTCTGTTCGGTTATTTCCTGTACCGGTTCTTCAACTATTTCAACGGTTGGTTCCTCCGTAGTAACTTTAATATCTTCAACCGGTTTTGCGGTGATTTCAACCGTTTCTTCTTCTGTCTTTTCCGGCAATTGGACCTCCTCTGCCGGTTCTGCGGTTTCTTCTTCTGTCTTTTCAGACAATTGAACCTCTTCTGCCG
>JAJPXE010000051.1:1335-2636 GCA_021205645.1 Candidatus Gastranaerophilales bacterium
TCTGTCTTTTCAGACAATTGAACCTCTTCTGCCGGTTTTTTCGTTGTTTGAACGGATGCTTCAGATAATGTAGTTTTAACTGTTATATCAGGTACCGGTTCAACAACGGTCTGTGGCTCTGTCTGAGTTTGCGGCATTATATTTTTCAGTGTTTCGCTTACATGCGGAACGTAAATGTCAGCAACGCTCATCTGCCGGAGCTTGACTATCAGCGGAACAAATTTTGTCATTTTACCGTATGCGATAAACTCATCTTCTGCCAATTTTTGCAGGAAAATATTATAACCTCCGAAATCTCGCTGCTGTTTCAGAGGGGTGAACATCAGCATATTTTTTGAACGTTTCTTAAGGTCATTGATGTATTTGTAATCATATCCGCAAATTGTTGTCGTATAAACATTTTCCGTATCAGCAATCTGTTTTAGCAGGAAGTTATCCGAATTTTCGTCCGTCAACGGGGTGAATGCATAAAATTCCGGCTCAAGCTCTTTAAGAACGGAATATACATATTTAATACATTCTTTTTGTAAACTTTCTTTCAAGCACGAAATATCAATTACGATCGTTTCATCATTTTCAAGTTTTGTTTTCAGAATGCTAAAATCATTTTCATTCTGTGCAAATACGTTCCAATCACGGATTTGTTTAATTTTATTTTTCAATATAACGAGCTGTAAAAGTCTGGTTTTCATAAATTCCGAGTCTACAACGGCTTTAAAAGTATCAAACGGAATAAAAGGAACTGTTTTTGAATACTCACCGAGTTCTTCAAATATTGATTGTATCATTGATTTGCTTTCGGCGGTTGCATCTTCAAACCCTTTTTCATAGATATAGCTAATAGTGGAGTTATTGAGCGGCAGTCTGAAATCTTTAGTAACGGTTAATTTATTTGTTTTAAATATTCCTGCCGTATCAAATACGACTATTTTTTGTTTTCTTTCCTGTAACTGCAGCGCAAAGTTATTGAGCAGGATTTTGGTTGCAAAGAATTTTTCCGCACAAATTATAGGATTATCTTTTAATACATCAATATTAACAACAATATTGCAATCCTGTTGTGCAATTTTACCCAATTCCAATGGATCGGAATTGTCAAGAGTGTTTAATAAAACTGATGTATTTACGGGTGTGAGTTTTGCTCTGAGTGATGGTATAGAGCCGTCATAGGCTGATATAACACCATTGACGTAATTGAATATTATTTTTGCAATTGCCAGTTTGCCTATTCTTGCTGCTTCAAGATAAAGGACCTGTGCAATGTAGGATTTATTGATATCATTTATTTGAATAAGTCCGGA
>JAJPXE010000032.1 GCA_021205645.1 Candidatus Gastranaerophilales bacterium
AGATTAAATACAGGCAGTTTTTCAGAAAGTATCAACAGATTGGAAGTACTTTCTCAAAGACCGTCATTGAGCGGATTTAAATTCTTCTCGGAAGATGAGGAAGAAGAAAAAAAAGTCAATGGTAAAATTCAGATTATGACCCTGCATAAATCAAAAGGTGATGAGTTTGATTATGTATTTTTACCGGAGATGAGCGAAAAGAATTTAGCACTTCAAACAAATAAATTTAAACTAAAAAAATCATCAGATTTTATGGAAAATGTCAGAGGGTTGAATAAAGATTATGCAGCTAAAACGGAAAATGAATTGAAACGATTTATAATATCTGAAAATTACCGTTTATTATATGTTGCCGTAACACGTGCAAAGCGGAGATTATATTTTTCCGCATCAAATTTTGAAAGCTGTTTTGGCAAAGACACAAAATCTGAGCCGAACATTATTTTTAAAGAACTGTTATAGAGTTGGGTGCGGGGAAATTCATAATTATCTTAGCTTTTTAAGTTTGAATTTTATGATTTTATTAAGGATTGATTGCGGGAGCTTTGATATAATTGAGGTAAATACAGCATCACAGCCGATGCAATATGATGGTTTAGGATTATTAAGGTTGTCAATTTCCACAATTTTTTCAACAACTTTGTTAACATTCAGTCCGTTTATTTCGTTTTTTAGAGCATTTTTTTGTAAGTAATCGGTTTCTTTGAGATAGTTTTTGCAATTTTTAATAGTTTCGTAATTTTCCTCTATAGATTTTGACCATAGCGGAGTTGCTATAACTCCCGGTTTTACTGAGATAATACTTATATTTTGTTTTAATTCAATGCCGAGTGAATTAAAAAGGATATCCAAAGCCTTTTTAGAAGCGCAATAAGGTGATATAAACGGAAAAATTCCGTAACTTGCCATAGAGCTGATATTAATAATTTTTCCGTCGTCAAGCAGCGGCAAAAGCCCCTGTGCTAATTCAACGTGAGCAAAGACATTTACATTAAATTGCCTTCGTAATTCCTCTGCCGGAACGCATTCAACTGCCCCCGCAACAACGCAACCTGCTGCGTTTATGAGAGTATTTATTTTTTTTGTTTTTGACTTTATAAACCCGCATGCAGGTGCTATTGTATCGGGTTTTGCATAATCTGTATAAAACGGGATAATGTTATCGGACATATTTGTCAGGATATTTTTTTTATCATAATTTCTAAATCCTGCAAAGACCATATTTTCTTTAGAAAAGTATTTGCACAGAGCAAGCCCGATGCCGGATGTTGCTCCTGTAATAACGTAGGTTTTCATAGACTGTATTTTAGCATAAACAGTTATAATGTGACAGAATTTGTTAACCTGTTTCTGATTAGTGTTTTCAGCTTTCTCCCGGCGGGCGTTCATTAGCTTTCTTTGGAAGGAGAGGAAAAATTTTTATTATAGGACAAAAGTGACTTTGAATAAAAGGGGGTTTAAATTTGTTATGAAAAATGTTAAAATAAGAATGTTGACACGATTAAAATATTTATCCTGCTGCATGAGGAATACGGATTATGAGTTTGTTTGATAAACACAGTAAGACTGCTATGGAACAAGAGATATACGAACAGCCTGAAATTCTTGCGGGTATTTTAAGTCAATCAGGGGCAGACGGGATTGAAGTACCTGAAAAAGTCAACAAAATAGTACTGGTCGCAAGCGGCTCATCATATCATTGTGCAAGATTTTCTGCCGATTTGCTCGGGCAAATAGCGGGAATTGATGCGAGAGCTATCTATTCCAGTGAGTTTCTGCTTAAAAAAATCATACCGAAAGACAAAAATACGCTCTACATCTTTATTACTCAATCCGGCGAAACCACCGATACCGTAAAGGCTCTGCGCAGAGTTAACAAAGGTTTTGAAGATAGCGGCGGACATTATACACTGAATACTTTATCTATAACCAATAAACCGGAATCAACTATATGGAAAGAAACACAATATCATATTGACTGCCTTGCCGGTGAAGAACAAAGTATTGCCGCAACAAAGTCTTTTACTGCACAAATGCTATGTGTTTTGCTTGCAGCTTTAAAAATAGCCAAAAATAGGGGGGGCAATATAGATGAGTATATTCAATCTCTGGAAAAACTGCCGGATGTCCTCAGAGAAACTCTAACGCTTAGAAAGAAAGTTCATCAGCTTGCACGCTTGCTCTCAAGGCAGAAAGTTGTTGTTATGCTTGCCGAGGGGATTTCATACGCCATTGCAAAAGAAGGGGCTTTAAAAATCAAAGAAACTTCCTATATGAATATCAATGCCGCTCTAATCGGTGAATTTATGCACGGGCATCTTGCGGTTTTGAACAATAAAGCAGCTGTTATATATCTTTCCGTTCACGGAGTTTCGCCTAATGCTGCCAATAATCTGGATAAAATCAAAAAAGAATACAACCCGTCAATATTTATCATTGGCAAGCACAACAACAAGTATATTTCAAATTTTAATATCAATATTGACTGTGAAAACGAGATACTCCAAATGTTTTCCAACACGATAATATGCCAGCTGCTTGCATTGGAGATAGCGGAAAACCTGCACAGAAATGTAGATAAGCCCAGGGGGCTCAAAAAAGTTGTTTTACAGTGATGATGTTTATAGTAAAATCAGACTATGAACAGAAAAGACTTTTTGAATGTAAAACGCATAGTAATCAAACTGGGTACGAATGTCTTGAGAAACGAAAACGGCGATGTTGCACTCTCAAGAATTTATTCGTATATAGAAAGCATAGCAAAACTCGTCAAATCAGGTAAAGAAGTTGTGCTTGTAACCTCCGGTGCAGTCGGTCTGGGCAAGAAAAAGCTAGGCTTAGCCAATACCGAAGGTGTTGCACTCAAACAGGCATGTGCCTCTATCGGACAGGGAAAGCTCATGTCACTGTACGAGGACGGGTTCGGGGCATATGATGTTGTTGCGGGACAAATACTCCTTACGGAGGACGATTTTTCACAGCGTAAAAAATACCTCAGCCTCAGGACAACACTTAACAGATTGCTTGAAATGCGTACGGTGCCGATTATTAACCAGAATGATACAGTTACGGTTATAGATTTAGATGACACTCTTGAGCAGGTTCAAATGTGTTTTACGGATAATGATAAATTATCCGCACTCGTTGCCAGTGAGCTTGATGCGGATTTACTCCTGATATTATCCGATGTTGACGGGCTTTATGACGATAACCCGAAAACTAACCCTAAAGCTAAAATAATCAAAGAAGTAAAAGGGGTGTCAAAAGAGATTATGAAACTCGGAACAGATGCCTCGGAAGGCGGCAGAGGAGGTATGAAAACCAAGCTTGAAGCGGCAAGACTCGTTACCAGATTTGGCGGAAAAGTGCTTATTGTTAATGGTAAAATACCTTATGTTATTGATGAAATCTTTGAATACAGAGATATCGGAACAGCATTTGTACCTGATGATGAGTATCTTCCGGAGAAAAAACGCTGGATAGGCTATGCCACAAATATTACCGGCAAACTAATCGTTAATAACGGAGCAAAAGATGCTATTCTTAATAAAGAGTCCAGTCTTCTTCCTATAGGGGTTATCGGAGTCGTTAATGATTTTAAACGGGGTGAGGTGGTTTCCATAAGAGATGAAGATGATATTGAATTTGCAAGAGGAGTCGCAAATTATAACTCCGACGATTGTAAACGTATTATCGGAAACCATTCCAAAGAGATTTTAAAAGTACTCGGATTTAAAAACTACGATGCCATAATAACAAGGGACTATATTACTATATTATAAGGCAAGGATTTTTATGGAAAACAATGATTTTATCAGTCTTGCACGGTGTGCAAAAAAAGCGTCGGTAAAAGCGCAGGGGCTTTCGTCAAAAATAAAGAATGCGGCTCTTGAAGCTGTTGCAAAGGCTCTTGAAATTAATAAAGCTAAAATTTTTGAAGCTAACAGAGAGGATTTGCAATACGCTAAAACACTTTTAAACAACGGTGAATTGACCCCATCAACATTTAACCGGCTAAAACTTGACGAAAACAAAATGAGAGATATGGTAAAAGGTATCATTGATATTTCAAGACTTGATGATCCCGTAAATAGAACTTTACTGGCAAGAGAGTTGGATGAAGGGTTGACTTTGTATAAAGTATCCTGTCCTATCGGTGTTCTCGGGATTATTTTTGAGGCAAGACCTGATGTTATTTCTCAAATCTCCGCACTGGCAATAAAATCCTCTAATTCGGTTATTTTAAAGGGCGGTAAAGAAGCTAAAAATACCAATAAAATAATTCTTGATATCATAAATAAGGCACTTGATACAGTTGAGGGGTTTCCTAAAAATCTGTTAAGCCAGATTTATTCAAGAGAAGATGTCTCAAAAATGCTTGATGCCGATAAATATATTGATTTAATTATTCCCAGAGGTGGAAACAGTCTTGTAAAATTCATCAAATCCAACACGAAAATTCCTGTTCTCGGGCATGCAGACGGTGTTTGCCACATTTATACCGACAAAAATGCAGATATTGAAATTGCAAAAAAAGTAGTTATTGATGCAAAAACTCAGTATTCGAGTGCATGTAATACGGTTGAAACACTTTTAATCCACAAAGATTTCGCACAGAGCGAAGAATTGCTTAATGCGGTCAAAAATGCAGGTGTTGAGCTTATAAGCGAACCTGAAACCTGGCACAGGGAATATTCCGACCTAAAACTTGCATATAAATATGTCGAAAATATTGATAAAGCAATAGAACATATAAATGAATACGGCTCCGGTCATACAGAGTCTATAATAACAACAGATGACAAAGCTGCCGAAAAGTTTATGAACCTTGTAGACTCAGCCGGAGTATATCATAATGTATCTACCCGTTTTGCGGACGGTTTCCGATACGGTTTCGGAGCAGAGGTTGGCATCTCAACAAACAAAACTCATGCCAGAGGTCCTGTCGGAATTGACGGACTTGTAATATATAAATATAAACTCATCGGAAACGGACAAATAGTCAAAGATTACGCCGACGGAGAGAAACAGTTTCACCATAAGGATTTAAAATAATGATAAAAATCGCTGTAATAGGTTTGGGGTTGATTGGCGGATCAATATTTAAAGACCTGAAAAGACTCGGTTATGATTGTATAGGGATTTCAAACTCGCAAAAAGGGATTGAAAATGTCTATTGCGACTATAATTATTTAAAAGACAGAGAACTGGTTTTCATCTGTAAAGAGATGAGAAAAACTGTAGAAACGCTCAAAAAATTAGAAAAATATCTAAGCTCCGATGCGATAGTGACGGATGTTTGTTCGCTAAAAGAGTTTGTCACAAAAAATAAATACGGATATAAATTTATTCCGTCGCACCCGATGGCAGGTACGGAGTTCAGCGGCTGGGAAAGTTCCGTTGAAAATCTGTTCAAAGGTACAAAATGGGTAATAACCCCTATTGACAGAAATTATACTCCGTCTATACTGGAGGATGTGATAAATCAGCTTGGTGCTGAGGTTGTTTATGCTGATGCAAAAGAACATGATGAGGCGGTCGCATTGATTTCTCACATGCCGATGCTTGTATCTCAAGCAATTTTTAAAACCGCAGAAAATAACAAACTGGCGTTAAAGCTTGCTTCCAGCGGGTTCCGTGATATGACCAGACTTGCTCTTTCAAGTATTGATATGGCTGATGATATGGTCAGCTTAAACTCTGCCAATATTGAAACTGCTTTATTGAAACTTTATCATCAAATCGGTTATTTAACGGGTTCAAACTACAGAGAGATTATCACTGAGATAAAGACACAGCGGGAAGCTATGTATAAAGACGGCAGGAATGTTTTGTGATTTTTCCGCAAACTCAAATAATAACTAAAAATCTGCTATATATTTTTACACCGAAAAATTTTTATATTAGAATACTATTATAGTAATACTAAATAAAAAGGGGGAAATTATGGTTGTAAAAATGTCAGTTTTAAAAACGAATTTTTCGGGTGTTGATTTTAGCAAATACAGCCCGAAAGTATCGGAATTTGTTGAAGAATTATCATCAAGAGCCAATAAACAGGGTCATTTTTTGAACTGGGTAAACTTGCCTGCCGAACAGTTAAAAAGAATAGATGAATTATACACAATGGCAGAGAGTTTTAAATCTCAAACGGGTGCATCAAAACTCAGCGTAATGGGCATAGGCGGCTCAAAACATACTGTCGAGCATATGTTATCAATCAACGGTTTAAACATCTGCCGTGATAAAATCGGGTTTTATTCCGATGTAGACAGTATAAGTTTTGAGAGATTTCTTGCAAATCTGAATAATGACGTTACATCATCAAATTATATGATAGCTTCAAAATCCGGTTCAACATTTGAAACGAAGGACGGATTTTTGAGAGTGTGGCAAATGTTAACAGAGGCATATAAATCTCAAGGTTTAACGGATGCAGAGGCTAAAAAATCAGCGGCGAAGCATTTTATAGCAGTAACCGATGCAAATTCTGAAAAAAGCGAGCTTAGAAGAACATCAAACGAGCAGGGTTGGATTGGCAATTTATACATCCACGATGATGTTGGCGGAAGATTTTCGGCATTTGATGACCACGCATTGTTTGCATTGATATATGCAGGAATGAAGAAAGAAGATATGATTTCTATGCTTAATGCTGCACAGGAAGTATCGAAGCTTGCCTTATTAAAAGATTTGGAAGAAAATGATGCACTTAAAGAGGGTATTTTCTGGTCTGATGCAAAGCTCAAGGGTATAGCTGCATCTGTTCATCAATATATGGGTGCTGTTTTTGAAAATACGGTATACTGGCATGCCCAGATGCAGAATGAGTCAGTTAAAGACACATTAAAGCAGGTCGCAAAAGTTCCTGATGCAATGCATCATAGTGCGGAAGCACACTTTAATCCCGCAAACAAGTTGGTTTTTGCACTGACTGTTCCGGTTGATAACGGTGTTTGTTCGGAAAATGCTAAAGCATACATCGGAGCATTAACAAAATCTTACGAAACAACAGGGGCATTGTTTGTTGAAGAAGTCGAAACCTCAAAATTAGGTTTAGCTCCGGCAGCAGCAGGTGCAATGACACAGTTAAGAGCTTTTGCAACAGTTTATCAGGAAATCGTAACCGCTCTGATGAGCGGTAAACAATTACCGGAGGTTCTTGACAGTGTACTTCAGCCGCATGTTGAATTTTATAAGAAGAATTTAAAAGGCGGGGTTGTTGTTCCGGGTAGAATTTCTTAAAAGTGAACGATAATTTTATGATTTTAAGGCGGCGTTCCGTTTTTTGCGTACGGAACGCCGCCTTACCGCTTTATATGGCTGCTGCCGCATACCAATTTTGGGATTTTTCCGCACCCTCTTAATCGGATGTGTATATGTTATAATAAGTTTTAACCATGATTAAAGGAGTAAAATCACAATTAAAGACGTTATCGGGTGATATGCTCGGAGCGGTTGTTGCTGCGATAGTAACGCTGCCGCAGGCGCTGGCGTTTGGCGTTGCTACGGGTTTTGGGGCAGCTGCAGGATTGTGGGGAGTTATAATACTCTGTACAGTCACGGGGTTGATTAATCTTAAAGTTCCTGTTGTATCGGGAATAACCGGTCCGGTAACGATTGTTGCTGCATCCGTGATGTTAAGTCTTAACTATGATATATCGGCCGTGCTGTTTGTTATTTTTATAGCAGGTTTGCTTCAAATAGCGTTAGGGTTTAGCGGTCTGGCTAAGATAATGGAATATGTTCCTTATCCTGTTATTTCGGGGTTTATGAACGGGGTCGGGTTTATTTTGATTATTATGCAGCTAAATCCGCTCATCGGTCATCAGGTTCAGGCTAATACAGTTTTGAGTTTGAAAGCTGTTTTTGCGAACTTATCATCAATCAATATGCAATCATTAATTCCGGGGATATTGACACTTGTGATTGTTTTTATGATACCGAAAAGAATAAACAAATTCATACCATCGCAGGTTATTGCTCTTGTTTTTTGCACAATGATATCCGTAATTTTCAAATTTGATATAGAGCGGATTGGTGAGGTCAGTCTTACAAATTTAAATTTTCATATTCCGCAGATTATGTTAAATGAGACGGTATCGTATTTTAATTATGCGTTAGTGCTAGCCATAGTAATGTCGTCAGAGAGTTTAATGACGGGTCTGGTGTGTAATTCGATAACAAAGACCGGAATAGACACGAAAAAGTTATTAATTGGTCAGGGATTGGGTAATGCGATTAGTTCATTATTTGGCGGTGTTCCGGGTTCTGCCGCGCTAATGCGAACGGTTGCGGCGATAAATGCGGGGGCGGCAACGCGTATGTGTACATTGATTACGCCTGTAATAATCGTGTTTACGGTGTTGCAATTTGCGAATTATCTTGAACTTATACCGATGTCGGTTCTTTCGGGGATACTTATAAAAGTCGGATACGATATTATTGACACAAAATTGTTAAGGGTTATAAAATACGCACCGAAAGATGACTTATACATTCTTGTTGTAGTATTTGTTTTAACTCTGTTTTATAACCTGATAGCGGCAGTAGGTGCCGGTATAACACTTGCAGCATTATTGTATGCAAAGAGGACGGCAGATAATGCAAAGCTTGTGCATACGGATGAAAACGGTATAAAAGTAGATATTACCGAAAAGAGACTTGAGCGTGTCTCTAAGCACAAGATAAGGATAGTGCATATAGATGGTTCGTTCTTTTTCGGTTCGGCAACACAGATAGTTTCACAATTCGATGAATTTTGGGGTACGAAGTGTTTAATATTGGATTGCAGGAATGATAGATACTTTGATGTATCGGCAATATTTGCATTTGAGGATATAATAATGCGGTTAAAATCTCAGGAGATAGTTATTTTGCTTGTATTATCCGGCAGGGATATAAAAAAGCAGCTTGATAAATTTGGGATTACGGATAAAATCGGCGGTGACAGGATATTTTACAGTTTAAAGAAAGCAATGATAAGTGCGAAGAGTTACGTGCAGTTGTAGAGTGTTAAAGACTTTATTCCCCGCTGCCGCCCGGCAAGTTCTTAACGATATTCAACATCATTGATTTTTATCATTATCTTGTATATACTATAGATTACCGCATTCAATGAAAGGACCGGTATGAATATATTATTATCAAATGATGACGGAATATTAGCGAACGGAATAAGAGCATTGATGGAGGTTTTATCTCCTTGCTACGACGTATATGTCGTAGCTCCTGACAGAGAACGTTCGGCAGCCGGTCATTCATTGACACTTCATACCCCCTTAAGAGTAGAAGAAGTTGACCCTAAATACGGTGCGAAACGCTGCTGGATGACAACGGGTACTCCGGGCGATTGTGTCAAAATCGCTGTTAATGCAATTTTAGCTAATAATGAACTTCCTGATTTGGTGATTTCGGGTATTAATCACGGTCCGAATCTTGGCGGTGATATTTTATACTCCGGAACGGTCAGTTGTGCTATGGAGGGAGCTCTTTTAGGTATTCCGAGTATTGCGGTTTCACTTGCAAGCTTAAGAAACGAATACGAAGATTTTAAGCTTCCGGCAGAATTTGTGGCAATTTTGATTGATAAGCTTAAAAATTATACAATCCCGCCCAAAACAGTCTTAAATGTGAATGTTCCGGGGTTGGACAAAGAAGATATTGCGGGTATTGCAGTTACGGAACTCGGCAGGAGAATGTTTACGGACACTTATGAGCGCAGAATAGACCCGCGCGGCAAAGTCTATTACTGGATGGCAGGGGAACTTATAAATGAACCCGAAGATGCTAAAACCGACATCGCTGCTGTCAGAAACAATAAAATTTCTATCACACCAATTACTTATGATATGACAAGAAAAGGTTTTATGACCGAACTCGAAAGCGAAATCGGCTGCGGCAAACCAAGCTCATGGTTTTAAATTTCGCTAATTGAGGGTGCGGAAAAATCCTCAAAATGACAATTTTGGGAGATTTTTCAAACCCGACCTTAGGTGTGTGAAAGCAAGGTCGTGTGCGGGATAGCACACAACCTTGCTTGAAACCGTACCCCAGAGTTTGCAGGAAAAATTTTAATTTTTCCGCAAACTCAATTACAGGATTTTAAACAAAAACTCCGAATTTAAAATTATAAGAATCGGTACTTACAACACATTAATATATCAAACTAACCTTGCAATTTTTATACATTAATTGCCAATAGTCATTAAAAAATGTATTAAGGTTAAGCTTTCTTACTGTTTTTATTAAACCTTCTCGTCATAACCGCTGAATAAAATATTTTACCAATATGTTTATAAGTCCTTACAATATGAGATGCAGAAAAATTTTAAAATTGATATTTTTAATTTTTTACAAACTCATGTTGGTTTCATTCCAATTTATCAAGAATGAATTTACCTATTTTGCCCTCACGAAAATCTTTAAGGAGATACTGTGATGTCCGTTCTGTATCGGGTTCAGCGCCTTTTAACAGCCAGTTACGGCTTATGGCGATATTTTCCAATGATAATTTGGTAACATTATAATAATCTTGAAACTTGTTCAGATAAAATGGATTATCCGATATCAGTGAAATTAATTCTTTAGCTATTATTTCAGGCGAATATGCGTTTTCCGAAACAGAATTAACAAAAGCCAGTTTTTTAGCTTTTTGCTGGTCATCCTGTTTCATGGGAATAATCCCCGGGGTGTCGAGTAAATCAATATTAGGGTTTATTCTCACCCATTGCTGCTGTCTTGTCACGCCTGCCTTTGCACCTGTTCTGGTTTTTGATGATTTAGTCAGCTTATTTATAATACTTGATTTCCCTACATTCGGCAATCCGACTACAACAACCCTTGCAGGACGGCGAAGCAAACCTTTTGACATCAATGCCTGTATTTTCGGTTCGCTCAATTCCAATAACTTTTTTTCTATAATCTGAAAATTTCGGTTAGTTCTGGTATCTGTTGTAAGCACCGGAGAGCCTGTATGTTCTGCAAGAAACTCTATCCATGGTTTGATTTCTTCGGGATTAACCAAATCTGATTTATTCAACAAAAGAAGCCCCGGTTTATCACCCAGAAGCTTCTTTATATCGTTATATCTGCTGCTTACAGGCAGCCGGGCATCCAATACTTCAACAACAACATCAACAAGATTAAGTTTCTCTTTGAGTGTTTTTTCAGCTTTAGCAATATGCCCCGGATACCAGTGGATATGTAACTTATCTTTTTTCAATTTTTTCTCTGATACGTGTTGCTTTACCTGAACGTTCTCTTAAGTAATATAATTTAGAACGTCTGACATCACCGCGTCTTAGAACGGTAATTTTATCAATACGCGGAGAATTCAATAAGAACACTCTTTCTACACCTATTCCCTGAAAAACTTTTCTTACGGTAACAGTTTTATTAATGCCTGAACCGTGTTTTTTTATAACTGTTCCTTCAAATGCCTGTATTCTTTCTTTGTTGCCTTCTACAATTCTAACAAAGACCTTTACGGTATCACCCGGATTCATATCAGGAATATTTTCTTTTTTATACTGGTTTTCTAATTCTGTAATTATAGGATTCATTTTTGCTATTCCTTATATTTGACTGGTACAAAAAACAGCGTTGATAACGCTCATTTCTTATCGTAATTAAAAAACAAGCAGATTGCAAGTACATGTTTAAGTTTTGTAATAAGAACTCAGACAAGCTTTAATTTGTCCGAAAAAATTGCAGATACACCTAATTTACCCCTGCCTTTACCCCAATTATTTACCCCCATCATTTACCCCTCGTTCACGTTTTTTAGGCAGCTCAAATGTTCCGGTTCGGTCAGTTTCATTCCCGTATAACAATACAGAACCCATTCCGTTATTCTTTGCTTTTGTCTGTAATTCCTTTAAACGGGTTTCCTTAAAATATACATCAACAACAATTTTATTCCTTTGCGGACACAAACTTATTATCCTGAAAGCATTCGGAAATGATACCAGTGACGGTGTGTTTATGTATAAGATGTTATCTTCCTGAAAAATTTTTGTTCCGTGATAATGACCCGAACATATTATTATGGGATTATCGTATTTTTTTAATAATAGTTTGACATCATAACTGTTGATAAGTTTATGAGCTTCATTCGGATAAGGTTCCATTACGGGAACATGAGTAAAAATAACAATAATATCTCCTTTTGAGTTATCAAGCTCATCTTTCAGCCATTGGAGCTGCTCCTCCGAAACTTCACCCTGACAGGTCGATTTGTAATCAATTATGGTATCAAGTGCTATAACCTTATAGCCTTTTTTGGGTGTAAATGAATAATAAGGAGTCTTGTAGCAGAAATTCGGATTATGTCCGTTTAAAATATCAAAATACAAAGATTTTGTAAGCGTAATGCCGCAAGCTGTGTCGTGGTTCCCGAATACGACATACCATGGCTTCTCAAGCAGATTGGCATGTGTTATAAAACTTAACAGTTCTTTTTCTTTTGGTTTATTAATCATATCGCCTGTAAACATAACAAAATCAATATTCGGTGTACAGTTGACCTGTGCAATTGCATCATCAAGCAAATTACCTGAAACACTCAAAAGCTTGTACGACGTATCAGCCTCGAATGTTGAATAATGAACATCGCTTATCTGAGCAAACTTTAGGTTCGAGCTGCTGGCTCCGCACACCTGAACACCGATAAAACAAGCTAATATTATGGTAAATGTCCAATTGAATAATTTTGATATAAAGGTTTCTTTTCTTCTCCTCATTATCTGAAAGCGTTCTCCATTTCTAATTTTGTCTGACCGACTCCCTGCAAGTCGTTTGTTAAATCATAAATTTTTAATTTTTCAAGATAGAGTTCTTTAATCTTTGGAAACTTATCAATACCTTTGTTTATGGTTATAATAGCAGCGTTTTTGCTTTCGGAATCAAGCAATATCCCGCTTAAATCTATATAATCCTGACAGGTTGAAGGTTCATACGATTTAACCAGTTCCATATACTTTGTATAATTTGTATTATCTTTCAAAGTATAATATATTTTTGCAAGATTGTAATAATACAACACTCTCCTATCCGGCATAGAAACAGCTTTGTTTATGTTGGTAATTGCCTTATTAAAATCATGCAGATTATAATAGCACATACCTATATAATTATATACTTCTGATGATGTATTTAAATTTAGAGTGCTTAAAAAATTTTCAAGAGCATCTTGTATGTCATCATTTTGATAATTAATTTTGCCGAGTTCAATTCTGTATTCAACGCAATTATTCATTAAAATAGCTTTATATATGCTATCCCGTGCCTTGTTAAACAAATTCATAAACATATAATTTTTAGCCATATAATAAAAAACGGTATCATCATTCGGATTAAGTTTGTGATAATAGTTCAGTGTTGCATTTGAGGCTTCAAAATCCATGTTTTCAGTTCTGACTTTTGCTATTTTGAGATATGCGATATTATATTTAGGATTTATCTTAATGACCTCTTTGTAGTTTTTAACGGAATTTTCATAATCGTAGATATCTCTGTAGTAGTCGCCGAGCAACAGGTACGCACAAAAATCTTTAGGGTTAAGATTTTGAGCTTTTAAAAGTGTGGCATAACATTTTTCGTTTTCACCGGTTTGTTTGTATATTTGTGCAAGATTATCAAGAGGGATAGTGAATGATGTATTGATAGAATTAGCCTTTTCGAAAGCACATTTTGCATCATTCAACTTATTTTGTGCCCAGTAAACCAGTCCGAGTGTGTTATAAGCATAGAAATTATTACCGTCAACCTGAACTGCCGTTTTTAGATTAGTTTCCGCTCCGGAATAGTTTTTATTTTTATAACATGCCAGCCCCTGTTGATAATAACCATCCGATGCCGGATTTGACGTACCCTGATACGGCACGTCAAAAATCAAGGGTTTATCCGGATTTGGCAGCGGCTTTGACATTACCGGAGGAGTAAGCTTTATTTTTAGTCCGATTGCTTGAGAGTTGTTTGCCTCTATTTGAAGTATCTGATTAACATATTCCAGTGCTTTGGTTTTGTTTCCGTCTTTATAATAGTTTTGTGCAATATCAAAAAAATCATCAGTCAAATCGTTTGCATAACAATTGAGCATAATTGATGAAAATATCACACAAATCAAAGTAATTCGTTTCATAAAACGCTTCATATTAAGATTATACTATAAATTAAAACGAATACAAAATATTGTTGACAAGTCCCGTAAAGATTGTTCACCTCAAATTGTATTAAAAGATTTTTGATATTCCGCAAACTCTTGTTAGTTGTATAATTATTTTATAAAATAAGATTAAAAGAGAGGATATTCAAATGAAAAAGGAATTAATTTTTCTTGGACCTCCGGCATGCGGAAAAGGTACACAGACTAATAAATTAGCAGAATATCTCGGTTTTCCTCATGTTGATACGGGTTCGTTATTAAGGGCTGAAATTGCAAGCGGCTCCGAAAACGGAGTTATTGCAAAGAGTTTTATTGACAAAGGTCAGCTTGTGCCTGTAAAGCTTGTCGGAACAGTTATAAAACACCGGTTAATGAAAGATGATTGCAAAAACGGGTTTATTCTGGACGGTTTTCCAAGAAGTGTTGAACAGGCGGATTTGTTTGAAAAAATAAGAAAAGAACTTGACAGAGATAACAAAGTCGATTTTAGAGCGGTCTATTTTGATTTAGATACGGAGGTGCTCATCTCCAGAATAGTTAACCGGCGTTCATGTCCAAGATGCGGCGAGATATATAATTTAAAATATAAATCCCCGCAAAAAGACGGAAAATGTGACATTTGCGGAGCCGCACTTATTCAACGCAAAGACGACAACGAAGAAACAGCTAAAGCACGGTTTTGTACATATTCCAAAGAAACTGCCCCGTTGATTGACTATTACAAAAATATGAATGTATTGTCAACAATCAATGCAGAGGGTACAATTGATGAGGTATGGGAAAGGTTGTTAAAGGTGGTTGAATGATAAACAAAAAATCAAGAGATGAAATAAAAAAGATGCGTCATGCCGGTCATATTGTAGCATTAGTACATAAAAAAATGAGAGAGGTTGTTGAGCCGGGAATAAGTACAAAAGAGATTGACAGCATAGCAATGCAGATAATAAAGGAGAACAAAGCCGTGCCGACTTTTCTGGGATATAACGGTTTCCCGGGATGTGTTTGCACATCAATCAACGAAAAAGTAGTCCACGGCATTCCCTCAGAAAAGGAGATACTTAAAGAGGGCGATATAATAGCAATTGATGTAGGTGCAACATACGGCGGTATGGTTGGTGACAGTGCGTGGTCATACGCTGTAGGCAATATTTCGGAGGAAAAGCAGCTTTTGATGAAAGCAACCGAAGAAGCGCTATTTGCGGGTATTGCAAAAATGCGTGCCGGAAATGTTCTTGATGATATATCAGGTGCGGTGGAGGATGTTGCTAACAGTTACAAAATGGGTATAGTAAGGCACTACGGCGGACACGGTGTCGGGCATGTTATGCATGAAGAGCCGTTTTTGTTTAACTACCGTGTCGGTAACAACACAAAAATCAAATCGGGTTACGTAATAGCAATTGAGCCAATGCTAAATCTCGGCGGCGATGATGTGTATGTTGAGCCTGATAACTGGGGGGTTGTCACAAAAGACCATAAAGCATCCGCGCATTTTGAACATACGGTTCTTGCAACCGATGATGAACCGATGCTTATGACAACGCTGATGGAGTAGTGATTAAAAAGGGAAATATTATGAAATACAAATTAGGAATAATCGGTTATCCTCTCGGGCATTCTATATCACCCGTCATCCAAAAAGCAGGGTTTAAGAGCCTCGGGCTTGAAGCGGAATATGATATTCTTGAAACTCCTGCCGAGGATCTGGTCGATAGGATAAAATATCTTAAAGCAAACGGTTATAACGGTTTTAACGTAACAATTCCTTTAAAAATCCCTATTTCGTTTTTTATGAACGATATGGACGACTATTCTAATATAGCCGGTTGTATAAATACCGTTAAAATAAGCGGAGAAAAACGTGAGTTATTTGGTTATAATACCGATGTATACGGCTTTAAAACGGCTATCCCTAAAGAGATTGATTTGACGGGTAAAAATGCCTGTATGCTCGGCACAGGCGGTGCTTCAAGAGCGGCTGCCGTCGGACTTGTCGAAAAAGGGATAACTTCAATCAATTTTTATACAAGAAATATCCTTAATGCACAAAATGCAATAAACTACTTGAGAGATAAATTCCCCGAAATAAAATTTACCGCACACCAATACAGAATGTTATTGAACTTCCGGAAACGGCAATTGTAGTGAACGCAACACCTATCGGAATGAAAGGTTATGCAATGGATGAAATGCCTTTGAGTGAAAATGTTGTCAAATCTCTGGATAAAGATACCCTTGTATATGATATTGTCTACAATCCGCTGACAACACGGTTTTTAAAAACTGCCCAAGATAACGGACTTAGAGTGGTTGAAGGAGTTGATATGCTTTTATATCAGGCTCAAAAAGCTATTCAAATATGGACGGGCAGAACAGCAGATTTTAATGAAATGAAAATTGCAGCTCTGAGAAGTCTGTAAGAGGTGCTGAAAAATTCCAAATCTGACGAATTCGGAATTTTTCAGCACCATTTTTTGTAAACTTTATTTTTATGTTAATATATTCTCAAAGAGATAATACATAATCAGGAGCAAATTATGCAAGCAAGACGTGCATCAAGAGAATTGGCACTAATACTGTTTTCACAACTGGACAAAAAGATTACCGAATATTCCGAAAAGGATTTTGATGATATAATCCTAAAATCCATAAGGGTGCTTTCAAATAACTCAACAGACGAGCTTAAAACTGCCGTTGGTTCGCTGATAGATATAAAAGATTATATAGATACATACGAAGCAGATGACCAGTCAAACCTTGAACGCCCTATCGGAGCTAAAAACAAACCGGTTCCAATTCCGACGACCCTGGATATGTCAGATAAAATTACAACGATTCTTGACATAGTTGAAAAAACCGTTTTTGCTCTTGAAATAGCGGAATTTGCCGTGCTTGAATCACAAAACGAGGTTAAATCTTATGTCATTGAGATAGCCAGAGCGTTCAAAGAACATCACGACAAAGTGGATGAGCAAATCCAAAAATTCTCAAAAGGCTGGGATATCAATCGCCTTGTAAAAATGGATAAAGATATATTAAGAATTGCGATAATTGAGCTATTATACACAAAAGGTGCACCAATGAAAGTTATTGTAGATGAAGCACTTGAGCTGGCTAAAAAATACTCAACTGAGGACAGTGCCGCTTTTGTTAACGGTATTTTAGCAAAAGTTATTATAGAAAACGGTATCGGGTAATGTTTGAATTTTTTTCAAATAGTATAGAAAATCTAAAAAAAACGGTAGCAAAGACGACTCAAACACTTGTCGGCAATGTGGTAGAAACGGTCGGTGAAGAAGAAGAGTTTTCCGAGTTTGTCCTTGATGATATGGAGGATATGCTCATAAGTGCGGATTTAGGCGTCAGTTATGCAGCAGAACTGGTCGATAAATTAAGAAATCAAACTAAGATTAAACCGTCTGTCGTAAAAGACTATTTAAGAGATGAGTTCAGCAAAACATTAAATTCTGCCGGCTCAAACCGGTTGAGTTATAAAGAAAACGAATTAAATATATATTTTATATCGGGAGTAAACGGAGTTGGAAAAACAACACTAATCGGGAAACTCGCATATAAATTCAAGCAGGAGGGCAAACGGACTCTTGTGGCAGCAGCCGATACATTCAGAGCAGCAGCGGAAGAACAACTTGATATCTGGTCAAAACGCGCCGGTGCCGAAATCGTCAGACGCGATAAGGCCGATCCCGCTTCTGTGGTATATGAAGCTATACAAAAAGCAAAAAATGAAAATTTTGATGTAATCCTTGTTGATACAGCAGGCAGACTGCAAAATAAATTCAATCTAATGGAAGAATTATCAAAGATTAAAACCGTGATTGACAAACAGGCTCCCGAAGCTTTGAGAGAATGTATACTGGTACTTGATGCAAACACAGGACAAAACGGATTACAGCAGGCAAGAGTTTTTAAAGACTCAATTGACTTAACGTCTGTGGCACTGACTAAATTAGACGGTTCTGCCAAAGGTGCAATAATCATCGCAATTGCAAAAGAATTATCTCTGCCGGTTAAACTAATCGGTGTTGGAGAACAAATGGCGGATTTGAAAGAGTTTAATTCAAACGATTTTCTTGAAGCACTTTTCAGTTAAAAGTTGATAACTCAAAAATCCGTATCAAACCTGATTAAAATTATTTACTAAAATTGGCAATTCATGATAGAATATCTTTGCAGAGGTTGAAATGGATATAAAAAAAATATTATCTATACAAAAAAATATTGATATATCATCAAATTTTCCTGACGGTGTTATAGTTACCGGTACTAATGCCCTTATTCAATGGGCAAATGATACGGCATATGAACTTTTCAAACCCGGTGAAGAATCACTCATCTCAAAATCGATTAATGAAATTCTTGAAAATGGTTATGATTTAGCAGCAAATTCAGCCAACACCCGCAAAGCCCTGATTGCAAAATCTACTCAGGGTGAAGAATATTTTGAGCTGACCGCAAGAGAAATTGAGGACGGTTACATTATTTCATTAAGAGATGCTACTCAAAATTATAAAAGAATTTCCAATATTCTTGAAGAACAGGAAACTTC
>JAJPXE010000218.1 GCA_021205645.1 Candidatus Gastranaerophilales bacterium
CCAATAATGCCGTTGAATGTAACACAATACTAATTGTGTTACATTCGTCCAAAGCATTGAAACACAACAAGGAAAAGGAAAACAAGAAAAACAAAGGGAATCACTCACAAATGGGTATGTCGTCATCACAGGCACGATTGCTGCATTTAACCGCAAGGTTACACAGCATCGAACATAAGGCTCAGAAAATCGAGGCAGATAAACTCCGCCTTGCTAACGATTCTGAGCGCGTTTATGACGATTATTTGCTTGCCCTCGACCAGACGAAAACAATGGCTAAAATCCTGCAGCCAGACGGGACTATGACCAATACAGAGCTTACGGCGGCTAAGATTTTTAACTACAATGAGCTTATGGAACAGTATGCTCTGGAAACCGCCGACGGTAAGGCGCTTGTGTCGGAAAGCTTGCATAACACCTATATGAACACGGATTCGCTGTCTGATTTTCTTAATGCTTACGGGCTTAATTCAACGTATACTCAGACCGTTCACCACGTAGTTGAAAACGAAGCATATACAAACGCAATGAGCAGCTATACTACGGTTCACGATGCCTGGGAAGCTGAAAAGGAAGCTTATGATGCAGCTTATGAAGCTTACCTCTTAGATCACGCTGCCTGGGAAGAAGAACAGGCTCAATACCTCATTGACCACGCAGAATGGGAAGCAAGCGAGCCGGATGCTGATGATAAAACTCAAGTCTGGTGGACTACATCAACAGATGATAGTCTGGCAACAGCATTCAAAACAGCTGGTGCATCTTGTTATAATTCGGCAATAAATGGTACTGTCAGTTGTTATGCACATGTTCTGGCACACATTATTGATTTTTACGAAGGGGCAGGATACGACCCTGATGCGTCCGGTTATGTTAATTCAAGCTGGTATGACGGAACAAATAATGCATATACAACTTCAATAGGAACATCTATAACCGTTTTAAAGAGCTATATTACTGGTGCGGGGATGAATAGTGCTTCTAATGATGCAGTTATGGCAGAAGTTTCCGAAACGATAAATGATGAAAGTACTTATGTAGCAACCGCAGCAGACGGAGAAACATGTGATGTTACAGAAAGTTCCACAGATTTCGAAAAATTAATTAGTAAATGGAATGTTGACGGTACGTTAAAATCAATGAAACAATGGGCTATTGATTTATACTATGTTTGTATAAATACTGGCAGTGTTAGCGGATACGATAAGGACACATTGATATCTACCGTTACTATATATCAAGCCGCACTGTCAAATTCCTTAACCGAATTCAGTGAAGAAGTATATACAGAATATTATACAGATTGGGAAGACAGTGAGCCGACACTGCGTGCAGAGCCGACATTCTCCCTTACTCTCAGTGCTGAACCGCAGTTAGAAAACTATGTCGGAAGTATATCACCGACTGTTGAATACGATGAAACTGTAGACCACGCTACATTTACGGACAAGAACCTTGCACAATGGTATATCAACCTCTGGTACAAAATGGAGGGCGAAGACGAAGTGCCGCAGGTTCAGGAAGAAACCATCTACGATGATGCAACACAATCCTGGGTCACTATATATTCCGTAGACAGCAAAACAAAGAGCAGCACAACGTATTCTACAAATTCCGACTGGAATACAACAGAAAACGAGAACTATATGGTAATAACGGATCAATATCTGAACAGTTCCGAATGGCTGCATAATGCTATTCAAGAGGGATTTGTCGTTATTCAGGTGTACAGCGATACGGAAAGTGCGTTTGAAGATACATCTGTTGCCGTTGATACAGGATTGCTTGAAGTTCAGGACGAAACCAAAATCAAGAAAGCGGAAGCGCAGTATGAAGCTGATATGAATGAAATCAACAAGAAAGATACGAGGTATGATACACAGTTGTCCAAATGTGAAACAGAGCGTGAGGCGATAGTGGACGAGCTTGACTCATTGAGAACGGTTATTGACGACAACGAAGAAAGAACATTCAAGTTGTTCTCGTAATTTTCTATGTTGAGTGTTGATCAGGATTATTCGTTTTTGGAATGAGGTTTTTACCCATCCTAAAGGCTTCACCTGTCCCCTCCGGTACCCCTGTCCTCTCCGGACGGAAAGGGCAGAAAATCGACTTGAAGCGGATTTTCGGTAGGGTGAGGGCGAAGCCCGAAACCCGTAAGAGCAATTAACACGAAAATCACGACAAAAAGCCTTACGGCTTTTGAAGTGATTGTAGTGTTTTGCTCGCCCGAATAATCCAAGAAACGAAGTTGAAAGTCAGATTTTCGGGTGAGGTGACCCCTGTGCGTAATCGCACCCCACCCCTAACCCCTCCCCGTCAGGGGAGGGGGAAAGATAAAAGCCCTCTCCGGACGGAGAGGGCAGAATTTGTTAATGAGCGATAGCGAATTTACAAATTCGGGTGAGGTGATATCCGTGCGGATTTTAGAATACAATTCATTTACCCCCATTTACCCCTGCGGGTAAGGTGATGCCCTTGCGGGAGGTGACTATTGCGGATGAGGTAAAATCAAAGACATTTCGTAATCACCCCCTCACCCCTTCCCCTCTCCCCAAAAGGAGAGGGAGAAAGATAAAAGCCCTCTCCGGACGGAGAGGGCAGAATTTGTTAATGAGCGATAG
>JAJPXE010000126.1 GCA_021205645.1 Candidatus Gastranaerophilales bacterium
GCATTAAGCTGTAAGCCATAGCTTCTGAACGGGCACATAATCGAATCACTAACTTCGCCTGTTTCTTCGAGATATTCCAGCATTATAGATGTCAGGAAGTCATCTTTGTTCCATCCGCTTGTTTCCATGTCAGATGCAACCAATACTTCTTCCATAAAATTCTGATAAAATTGATTCAGAGATTTATCATTTGCCATTTCTTTCGTCTCCTTCGAATTTTCAATTTATAGCAGTTGCTATTGTTTGTGCCAATAAAGGGGGCACCGCATTACCAATTTGTCGAAATGCAGCAGTTCTCGAACCTTCAAAATAAAAGTCGTCCGGGAATGACTGAATTCTTGCTGCCTCGCGAACAGAAATAGACCTTGCCTGTTCCAAATCCGGATGTATATAGTAATGTCCATCCTTTGATATGTGAGCAACCATCGTGTGAGTAGCTGTCAAATCCGGTGCAACAACTTTAAACCGATCCAAAAAACTTGTCTTATTATTGTGTGTAGCCAATTCATCAGGTATGTCTGTATACTTCAGTCTTGTATGATCCTTATTCCATGCCTGAATAACTAGCCGATATATACTTCGATCCCGTTCAAGGTTTGTACGGGCGACATGCCAAGTTAAAACATCGTTCTTTTTTCTTATCCCTGTACCGGAAAGATATCCTTCCCTAAGTTCATGGGTATATGCATTTTTTTGTTGACCCGGCTTCAACGCAGGAAGATCATCAAAAAGTTCCGAAACCAAATATACCTTTGGCAATTTTTGCAAAGTCGGATACTCATGTCCAGAGCCTTTTTGCCACCCGATAAGAATAATCCTTTTTCTGTTCTGAAGAACCCCGTAATCAGAAGCATTTAAAATATCATAGTCCAGCTCATAACCACGTGCTCGGAAGCCTGACAATATTGCATTTAAATAAGATCCATTACCAGCCGTCAACAATCCCGGAACATTTTCAAACACAAACATAGTCGGTTTGTATTTTTCAATTGCTTGGAAATACAACTTATAAAGCGTATTTCTTGGATCTCCTTCCATGTTTTTTCTGGCTCTTCCAGTCATCGAATAGGCCTGACAAGGTGGTCCGCCCAAAATCAAATCAATATGGTCTGCGTTTCTCCTTTCCATAGCGAAATCTATTCTTTCAAAAATGGAAGGCATTGTTTCATCACTCATCGTTTCGCAAATAACAGAATTTAAAATTTCATCCGGGATAAGGTTATAAAAGGACTCCTTCGTTATTTTTCCCTTCAGGTAAGCTATATATTTGCACTTCATTCCGTTTGACTGCAAGTAATAAAAACTCTCACGCGTTTTCAATGTACTACATGCATCCTGATCCATTTCAACATGAGCTATGGGGTGATACCCCACTGAGGCAAATCCTTCAGAAAGACCGCCTGCTCCGGCAAACAAGTCAAGATATGTGAGTTTATTATTTGAAGCAGGCATTTTCATCCATTCCTTTTCAATAGTTTTATACAGAAAGATCCTGTGGCAACTCGCTGATATCCTTTAATCTCATTCCCATCAAAGACTGCCACATCTTTATTGAATCTTCTGTTCCTTGTTCTTAACTACCGCTACTAAGTTTATTTAATATCTCAGGTCTATACTCATCGAACTTTGAGTTCAGCAATCTACGAGCAGCTTCAATCATCACCTCACAGGGATTCACTTCTTTCGCTCGTCATCCGTTCTAAGCTGCTTGCCAGCAACGATTAATAACGGACAAGTACGCCTCACGTCAGCAAATCAATTTTGTTATGATAAATCTTGCCATCAAAGTCATGGACATCACTGCAAATAATGTTCCACTGTGATCGGTTTAATCGCCGTATTCGCTCACGTATTCAACAAGCACTTCTTGATTAAAACCAGTTTATTCAAGTCCTAAAGCCTGTTCACCGGCACCAGCTCATATTTCAATTGAATTCATATTTCACCCCTCATAATAAAATCTTGTCGTTGGTTTTAATGTACCTGCCACTTTTGATCCTTTTATCCCTCGGCTTCTCTGCATCTGCCGGAACCGCCCAATAGGATCCAATCTTCGTTGCTCCGGGTATCCTTCCATCTGAGCATAATCGCTGTATTCTTCTTCTGGTGATACCCCATTTTTCTGCTGTCTGACTGATAGATAAATATTCCATAAAGAACCCCTTTATCCTGTTGCTTAACCTACTCTTCAAAGCATACAAAGATACATCATTAATTATATCCCCAAGTGCGAACAAAGTCAATCAATTAGTGTCTGCCCGAAGTGACAAATCGCTATTATTTTGCCATCATTTTTTCGGCTTCATTATTCAGAATAATAAAGACAAGTTTCGCCTTGTCTGCCAATAATTCCTTTTCATGAACAGGATCCTCGGCAATTTGTTGTTGATTTCACTTTCCAAACCCACGAGCAAAAATTGAAAATCTCCGCAATCACTTTCTGAAAAACTTTTCCCATCTAAAAAGTAATGTACTTTGATTACTAGCGTTACAGTCTTTGAAATTTCCGACTATCTCCATCTAAAAGTCTAAATAAAGGGTACTCTTTTCTAAACCATCACTAGCGGTTATACCGAAATAGTTGTTATACCGAATCTTTCGCGAAAAGGCTTGATTCTACT